>CAZMAC010000186.1:0-6185 GCA_964564085.1 uncultured Hyphomicrobiaceae bacterium | reverse complement strand
CGCGCGCTGCTGCATTCGGGCCGGAATTTCTTCGGAAAACAGTTCGAGCAGTAAATCGGGCATCGCTTCATCCATCGGCGGTGAGCTGTTAGGGATAGCGCCCGCCATCCACAGAAAAAATCAAAAAATAAGGGCGGATTTCGTTTTTCAACCGCCGGTGACGGGCGGGAAGAAGGCGATCTCGCTTGCGCCCGCGATCGGCGCGCTATGTTTCACATGGGTTTGATCGATGGCGGCGCGAATAATTTCGCCGCGCTCGAAAGCGGCCTCAAACTCCGGTCCGCGCGTTTTCAGCCAGGAAATCACGTCCGCGACAGTGCGCGCATCCTCAGGTAGTTCGAGCGTTTCCTCCGAGCGCCCGGCCTTTTCGCGGACCCAGGCGAAATAGAGCAGTTTTACAGTCATACTATTGTTCATACATCACATGTTTCAAACCGGCACGGAAATAGTCAAACCCCGTATATAGGGTCAGAACGGCCGACATCCACAACAATCCCAAGCCAAAATCGACTGCTGCGCAGGCGCATAAATCGCCGGCCGGATCACCGGCAAGCAAAACACAAAGCGCGACCATTTGCACGGTCGTTTTCCATTTGGCGAGATGGCTGACGGCGACGCGCACATTGAGCTCAGCCAGATATTCGCGCAATCCGGAAACGAGGATCTCGCGCGATAAGATGATCAGCGCGGCCCAGATCGAGATGCCCGAGATGGTCTGATCCGCAACAAGAAGCAGCAAAGCCGCCCCGACCAGCAGCTTGTCCGCAATCGGGTCGAGCATACGCCCGAGCGATGATTGCTGGCTCCAGGCGCGCGCGAGATAGCCGTCAAGAAAATCGGTCACGCCGGCCAGGCCGAAAACCGCAAGCGCCAGCCAGCGGCCCATCTCGCCTTCGACGAAATACATCACCGCTGCGAGTGCGGGTACCGCGGCAAGCCGGGCGTAAGTTAAGAGATTTGGGACGCTCAGGGAATGAGAGCGGCGCAATGTTTGATCCATGGGCGCACATCAACACTAGAAAGTTTTGCGGTCAATCTCTGCCGACTCTATTGCAACTCTATGACAGAAACATAAGTCCACAACCCTGTGCAAAAGCGGGCGATGGCTTGGGCTTTAGGCGAAGAACGCAGCCGCCGGGCCTTATTCCCCTCATTTTACGAATTGGCCTGCGCATTTTTACGGACGATGTACTACGCTGGGACGAGAACGTAAAATTGCAAATGGAAGTTCCCGCCATGTCTTTTACTGAAAAAACCGTGATCGTGACCGGCGCCGCAAACGGAATTGGCCGCGCGATTGCCGGGCATTTTGCACGCGCCGGGGCGCATGTCGTTATCGCCGACATCGACGAGGAGGCCGGGCGCGCCGCCGCCGCCGAGTTGACGGATGCCGGGCTTAAGGCGCATTTTGCCGCTTGCAATCTTGGCGATGAGGCACAGATTGCCGCGCTGATCGAGGCGCCGCGCGATTTTGGCGGCCATGTGGATGTTCTGGTGAATAATGCGGCAATCATAGACAGCGCCGATTTTCTCGACCTCGAAGCTGCCGAGTTCGACCGCGTGCTCCGCGTCAATCTGCGAGGCGCATTTCTGGCCGGGCAGGCAGCCGCGCGCCAGATGGTGGCTCAGGTGAAAGCAGGCCGTGCGCCGGGAGCGATCGTCAATTTGTCGTCCATCAACGCCATTTTTGCGCTGCCCGATCACATTGCCTACTCGATCTCCAAAGGCGGCATCGCGCAGCTAACGAAAGCCATGGCGATCTCGCTTGCGCCCTATAATATCCGGGTCAACGCTATCGGCCCAGGGAGTATCCGAACGGCGATGCTGGAAAAGGTCATGACGGACGAGACGGCACGAAAGAAGATTTTGTCGCGCACCCCGCTTGGCCGTCTCGGTGAAGTGGAGGAAATCGCCGAAATCGCGCTGTTCCTGGCGAGCCCCGCCGCCAGCTACATTACGGGCGAGACGATCTATGCCGATGGCGGGCGGCTGCCACTCAACTATATGGTGCCTGTCGAATAAGCCCGGATCGAAAGCTCAACGCGCCGCGAGCTGTTGACAGATCAAAGCATAGGCGGAGCGGATCGCCTCCGGTAGGGGCGCCGCGCGCGAGGCAACAAGGCAAGCCTCAGATTGCAGGATCAAGCCATCTTGCAAGGTCTTCAGGTGATTGGCCCGCAAGGTCGTACCGGTCGTGGTAATATCGACGATGATTTCCGCTGTCTGCGCCGCCGGCGTGCCTTCCGTTGCGCCGAGACTTTCAACGAGCCGGTAGCTGGTCAGCCCATGCGCGGCAAAAAAACGGCGTGAGAGATTCATATATTTGGTTGCAACGCGGAGCCGGCGGCCATGTTGACGATGGAAAAGCCCGGCCGCCTCCTCAAGATCGGCAATCGCCGAGACATCGATCCAGCATTCCGGGACCGCGACGACAACATCGGCGCGCCCAAAGCCGAGCTTGGCAAGAAATTCACAGCGCTGATCCGCATCGGGTATATGCTCGCGGATCAGATCTTCGCCGGTCACGCCCAAATGAATGCGGCCGAGTTGCAGATGCCGGGCAATCTCGGACGCGGACAAATAAGCGATTTCGATATCGGGTTGACCGGTCATCGCGCCGCGATAGCCGCGCGCATGGCCGACCTTTGCAAAGGCCAGGTCCCGCCCGGCGAAATAATCGGCGGTTTGCTCCATGAGCCGTCCCTTGGAGGGAACGCCGATAATGAGTTTGTCCGCGCTCACCGGCTTTTCTCCTCGGCCGTTGCGGCCAGAAGCCGTTCGGTATGAATAGCCGATCCAACGGCCGGTGCATCGCGCCCGCCATTGATCGCGCCGACCAGACCGTCATACCGCCCCCCGCCTGCGATCTGACCGGCAACGCCGCGTCCCGGTATTTCGAGCTGGAAGACAAAGCCGGAGTAATATTCGAATTGCCGCCCGAAATCGGCGTCGAATATCATAAGTCCCGTATCGATATCGGCTTCCTGCAAAAGCTTTTGACGGCGGTGGCAGGCGTCAAGCGGCTGTGACAGATCGATGCCGGCCTTTTTCGCCATTGCCGCAATGGTGCCGAGCGCTTCATCCGGCGGGCCGGAAACGCTCAAATAAGTTTCCAATAAATCGATAATGTTTTTTGAGAGCGGCTCTTCACGCATATCGGCGGCGACGGATTGCAAGCGAGCTGTGATTTCATCGATACTGCGCGCGCCAAGAAAGGTCAGATTGTGTTTATCGAGGAAGTCTATGACTTGCCGCTCAGCCACAAGCGCATCATCCGGGTCAAGGCTCGCGGCGAGCGCTGCGATGGCTGGATCGGGCAAGGCGCCGGGCGGCGACGTTAGTCGCTGGAGGGCCTCATGGATCGTACTTGGCCGCCAGAAATGATGAACGAGCCGGTCCCGCCACCGTTTTGGGATTGGAAGTGCGCGCAACAGCGCGCAGAGCAGCCCTAGATCGCCGCAATGAATTTGGAATTGCCGGAGCCCGGCCCGGCGCACGGCTTCCACGATAAGCGACAGGACTTCCGCCTCGGCCTGTTCGCGATCCGCCTGTCCGAAATTCTCAATGCCCGCCTGCCGGAACTCGCGGGGCCGCAAGGCATCTGTTCCGTCCGGCTGATAGCGGAATGCGGGGCCGTTATAGGAATAGCGGGCCTCACCCCCGGCTTCCGGGTTGCGCTCAAGATAAATGCGGCAGGCCGGGATTGTCAGGTCCGGACGCAGGCAGAGCTCATGACCGTCAGGGTCGGTGAAGACATAGGTACGGTTTCGGAGCGCCTCCCCGATACGGTCCAGAAAAATATCCGCAGGCTGAATGAAAGACGGCGCGACGCGCTCATAGCCTGCACGCGCGAAAAGCCCCATAATCTGTTCGGCTTGTGCTTCGAGGGCTTCGAATTGCGCCGCCGACTCTGCAGCCATCCCCGTTTACTCCGGTGCCGCGCCGTGCCGTGCCAGGACCGATCGAACGGCTTCGATCAGTTCGTCCTGCTTGACCGAGAATTGCGCCGGGCGGCCCTCGCGCCATTCCTGATTGTCGCTGATTTCAGCCGAGAGCCGCTCGCCTTCGACGAGATCCTTGATGGTGACCTCACCACGCTCCTTCTCATCGCTGCCCTGGATGATGACGCAGGGCGCACCCCGTTTGTCGGCATATTTCATCTGCGCTTTCATGCCGGATGTGCCGAGATACATCTCCGCGCGAATGCCCGCTTTTCTCAATGTGCGCGCCATGGTGTTGTAATCGGCGACACGTTCGCGATCCATGACGAGCACGACGACCGGTGCGGATGCGATGTCTGTGCGAAATTCATCGAGAGCCTGAAGGGCCGCGTAAAGGCGCGATACGCCGACCGAAAAACCGGTCGCCGGAATCTTCGTGCCCTTAAAGCGAGCGACAAGCCCGTCATATCGCCCGCCGCTTCCGACAGAGCCGAAGCGCGAGACACGGCCATCCTCATCAGCGACGGAAAATGTCAATTCAGCTTCGAAGACGGGCCCGGTATAATATTCCAGGCCCCGAACGACGGCGGGCTCGAATGTGACGCGGTCCGCTTCAAAGCCGGCGGCGGTCAGAAGGGCATCCATTGTGTGAAGCTCTTCAAGACCGTCCCGACCCGAGCCGCTGTCGCCAATCTCGGCCTCAATCGCTTTCAACACAGTGCTGCGGGGGACGGCTTCGGACTCATTTTCGGTGCGCGCGGCCGTAATGAAATCCATCAGCTTCGATATCTGGCGCTTTTCCAGTTCCGCGCCCTTGGTGAAATCTCCGGACTCATCCTTGCGGCCTTTGCCCAGCAGCAACTCTACGCCGAGCAGGCCGAGCCGGTCGAGCTTGTCGATGGCGCGCATGATGGTCGTACGCTGGGCGATATTCGCATCGCCTTCCAGGTCGATGCCGATACTCTCAATGACGCCGTCGAGAATTTTTCGATTGTTGACGCGAATGACATAAGACCCACGCCCGATGCCCAGCTCCTCATAAGTGTCGGCGGCGAGCATGCAAAGTTCGGCATCGGCGGCAACGCTGTCCGTGCCGACCGTATCGGCATCGAACTGTGTAAACTGACGGAAACGGCCCGGCCCCGGCTTTTCGTTCCGCCAGACAGGGCCGGTCTGGTATCGGCGGAAGGGCTTCGGCAGGCCGTCATAATTCTGCGCAACATAACGGGCGAGCGGCGCGGTCAGATCATAACGCAGCGACAGCCATTGCTCGTCCTCGTCCTGAAAGGAAAACACGCCTTCATTCGGGCGGTCCTGATCGGGGAGAAACTTGCCGAGCGCATCCGTATATTCGAAGGCGGGCGTGTCGAGCGGTTCAAAGCCGTAAGACTCATAGACAGCGCGGATGGTCCTGAGCATGTGCTCTACGGCTCTGATTTCGCTTGCCTCAATGTCGCGCATGCCCTTCGGCAGTCGCGCTTCGGGCTTTCTCTCCGTCTTTTTACCGCTCATACTCACTCACCTGGCTCGACGCCTTTTTGATCTTTTGTCCGGCGCCAATTTAATCGATGCAAAGCCCGGCTCTTGCGTGCCGCTTATATCGGCACAATCACGAAAACGCCATGCAATAAGCCGGTGGCGAATTCGATCATTTTGGATTGGGGGCAATCCAAAATTTCCAATTTTGTAGATGAAGCTATACGGGAACAGCTGAAGAAAGAGAAGTGTATGGAGGAAGGATTTTTAAACGGCCCGGGCGCCGGGGGGCTTTACCCACGGCGCGCTTTCAAAATGTGAATGAGATGAAAGTTAATGCGATCCGTTTGTGTGCGTTCGCAGCTTTGCGAGACGATCTTTAAGGAGGAGTTTTTGCCGCTTTAATTCAGCGATGCGTACGCTATCCGAGGATGGTCTGGCTTCCTCTTCCTGGATCATTTTATCCAGAGACCGGTGCTTAACCGAGAGCTCATCGACGTGAGCGTTAAGTGCCATCGTAAACCTCCATTCTTCAGGCTTCGTCCATCAAATCGACATGCGTCAATATGACGAGTTTGTCATATTGGCAGAGCTGACGACGAAAGTCTAATAAGTTTAACGCGGATGGGAAGAAGTTACTTTAGGTTGTGTAAATTCTGTGAATCGCTTTTTAAGTGCGCCGGTTGAACCCCTAGAGCAACGCGCGTCCAATCGGACGCACAGTACACGACTCACGTCTTTAATTGTTGTTTTGGCTCGATATTTGTC
>CAZMAC010000185.1:0-6200 GCA_964564085.1 uncultured Hyphomicrobiaceae bacterium | reverse complement strand
CAATTGCCGTGCTTGCATGGTGGAGAGCGAGGGAGAGCGGACGCTGGCGGCCTCCTGTATTCGTAAGCCGGCGGACGGTTTGACGGTCAAGACTGCGGGGCCGCGCGTTGAAGCCAGCCGGAAGATGGTCTTTGAGCTGCTCGCCGCCGATATGCCGGCACGCGAGACAAGCCCTGATCCGGAAGCTGTGTTCTGGCATCAGGCCGATACAGTGGGGCTCGACCATGCGCCCCGCTTTCCGGGTGAACGCCCTGGCGCGCGCAAGGAAATCCCGGTCGATTCGATCTTTCACGACGCCTCACACCCTTCAATCGCGGTCAATCTGGACGCCTGTATCGCCTGCGGCCTGTGCGAGCGCGCCTGCCGCGAAGTGCAGGTCAATGATGTGATCGGCATGGGCTTTCGTGGGCACAACGCCATACCGGTTTTCGACTTCGGCGATCCGATGGGGCTATCGACCTGCGTGGCCTGCGGTGAATGCGTGCAGGCGTGTCCGACCGGTGCATTACTGGAAAAGTCGCTGATGAATGACGAGGCGACGCGGTACGCTGCGGTAATCGACAAAACCGTCGACAGCGTCTGCCCGTTTTGCGGCGTCGGCTGTCAAACGCGCGTCGCCGTTAAGGACAATAAGATCATTCAGGCCGAAGGCAGGCAAGGCCCGGCCAATCGCGGCAAGCTCTGCGTCAAGGGCCGGTTCGGCTTCGACTACACGATGAGTCCGGAACGCCTGACCAAACCGCTGATCCGGCGCGAGGATGCGCCAAAGCGCGGCGATATGGAGCTGACATTCTCGCGCATGCATGAGGTGTTCCGCGAGGCGAGTTGGGACGAAGCGTTAAGCCACGCGGCGTCCGGGCTAAAGACCATTCTCGACCGCGATGGCGGCCAGGCGCTTGCCGGTTTCGGCTCTGCCAAAGGCACAAATGAAGAAGCTTATCTGTTTCAGAAGCTGATCCGCCAGGGCTTTGGCACCAACAATGTCGATCATTGCACGCGGCTTTGCCATGCCTCATCGGTCGCCGCTTTGATGGAAGGGGTCGGCTCCGGCGCCGTATCCGCACCCTTTACGGCCGCCGATGACGCCGATTGCATTATGATCATCGGCGCGCGTCCTGAGCAAAATCATCCGGTCGCCGCCACTTATTTCAAACAGGCCGCCAAGCGCGGCGCCAAGCTGATCGTCATGGACCCCATGCATCAGGGCCTCATGCGCCATGCCAGCCATCCGGTGGTCTTCAAGGCCGGAACCGACGTCGCACTGCTCAATGCAATGCTGAACGTGATTATCAGCGAAAAGCTTTATGACGAGCAATATATCCAGGCCAATGTCTCCGGCTTCCAGGCGCTGACGGAGCGGGTCAAAGACTTCACCCCTGAGGCTATGGCTTCGATTTGCGAGGTCGATGCCGCCATGATCCGCGAGCTGGCGCGCACTTACGCAAAGGCTGAGCGGGCGATCATCTTCTGGGGCATGGGCATCAGCCAGCATGTTCATGGTACGGATAATTCGCGCTGCCTGATCGCGCTTGCTCTGACCACCGGCCATATCGGGCGTCCCGGCACGGGTCTGCATCCGTTGCGCGGGCAAAACAATGTGCAAGGCGCATCCGATGCCGGGCTTATCCCGATGGTTTATCCGGACTACAAATCCGTCGAGGACCCAGACATTCGCGCACGCTATGAGGATGCCTGGGGCCGGACGCTCGATCCGGCGCGCGGGTTAACCGTGGTGGAGATCATCAACGCCATCGACAATGGCGAGATCAAGGGCATGTATATTATGGGCGAAAATCCGGCCATGTCGGACCCGGACCAGACCCACGCCCGCGCTGCATTCGCCACGCTCGATCATCTCATCGTGCAGGACATCTTCCTCACCGAAACCGCCTGGCAGGCCGATGTCGTTCTTCCTGCTTCGGCGCAGGCGGAGAAATTGGGGACGTACACAAACTCCAACCGTCAGGTGCAGATCGGACGGCCCGTCGTCGATCCACCCGGCGAGGCGCGCCAGGATTGGGAGCTGATCGTCGAGATCGCCCGGCGCATCGGGCTGGACTGGTCCTATAAGGGCGTTCCCGAGGTCTATACGGAGATGGCCGCGATGATGCCCTCGCTCGATCATATAAGCTGGGACCGCATCGAACGCGAGGACGCCGTGACCTATCCGGCCAAATCGGACGACGGTCCGGGATCGGAAATCATCTTCTATGACGGTTTCCCGACCAGCGATGGCCGGGGACGGATCGTTCCAACCGATCTTCTGCCGCCGGATGAATTGCCCGATACAGACTATCCGATGATCCTGACGACCGGCCGGATGCTGGAGCATTGGCACACCGGGGCCATGACCCGGCATTCCGTAACGCTCAATGCCCTGGAGCCGGAACCGATCGTTGCCATGCATCCGAAAGATATCGGCCGCATGGGTTTCAAGCGCGGGCAGAAAGTCACCGTTGAAACACGGCGCGGCGCCATCACGCTCACTTTGCGCGCCGATCGCGATGTGACGCAGGGCATGGTCTTTATACCTTTCTGCTTTGGCGAAGCGCCGGCCAATGTGCTCACGAACCCGCAGCTCGATATTTACGGCAAGATCCCGGAATTCAAATTCTGCGCTGCCCGGATCGTACCGGCATCAGGCCATATCCAGGCAGCGGAGTAGACAAATTTACGGCCGGCAGTGGATCGCCTGCGCGCGGCACTTCCAGTGGCTTCAACCGCGTCTCCCGGTCTGAACAAATTCAAATCCTATAAAAATTTTTTCGGCCGCAAAGTCAGGCAGGGCTTTGAACCCGAATTGCTTTACATATGTCTATGAACAATGAACCGCGCTTCAAATCGTCGAGATTAAGATCTCGATGAATGGCAAGTTCACTTCGCATTCAGTCCAATTGCGGACAAATAGAGTTAGAAACAGAAATAAGAGTTAGGGTCACAATCATGCGTAAGATGATTATTCTTGGCGCTGCTTTGTTTGCCGCGACAGCCGGCCTAACCGGCGCAGCCAATGCCACGAGCGGCCCCGGCTGTTTCGTCGTCGCCAACGTTGCTTATTGGGATGCGCTGAATGTGCGCGCTGCACCGCGTTTCAAGTCGCGCATCGTCGATGTGCTCAAGCCCGGACGGCACGGCATTATTTCGGGTGAGGGCTGGTGTCAGCCGCGGTCCCGGCATTGGAAAAGCCGCTGGTGTCCGATCAAGCATTATGATGGCGATCGCGTCACATCGGGATGGGTGAAGCGCCGTTATCTGTCGCCTTCGGAATGTCCGTAAGCGGGGCTGAAAAGCCGGCTAAATCGGCAAATCTTTGAACCTTGCCATGAAGCGCCGGTCGATCCAGTCCTTCCAGCGCCAGACCCAATGGCCACTGAACACAAAATCGTTCCGTGTGCCGATGGCAAAACGATCGCCCGTCGAGATCAGATAAAGCGCCTCACGCTGCGGTTCGAATGTCGTGAGATCCTCGCCAGCGATCAGGCGGCGAATATTCTCGGCAAGCACGGGGCCAGCGCGGACGGCGTAGACGCCGGATTTGGGCAGATCGCGCGGGCCGAAGGCGATCACATCACCCGCCCCGAAGATAGTTTCCATGCCCTTTGCTCGCAGATGACTATCGACCTGCAGAAAGCCCTTTTCGCTCAAGGGCAGCCCCGCACTTTGCAGCCATCCGGGTGCGCCCGCTTCCGTGACCCATAAAATCTCATCCGCCAGCACCCGGCCTACGCCGGAAAGTTGAACATGGCCCCGCTCAACGCGGCTCGCGGGAATGCCTGTCATCAGCCCGATCCTGCGCTTAGCAAGGATTTTCTTGAAACGCTCGCTGAAGCTCATTGGAAATTCGCGGAGAATCCGCTCGCTCGCCGTAACCAGTGTCAGGCCCAGCTGTGCCCGATCACGACCGGCCTCGCTCAGCTCGCCGCGCAAACGCCGCTCCAGCGCTAGCATCAGCTCCACCCCCCCCGCGCCGCCGCCAACAACCGCAATGCGCCGCTCATCTTTTGCCTCCATAACCCGCGACCGGAGCGCCTCGAACCGGTCCAGAAACCGGCTGATGGGCTTAACGGCTATCGCGTATTCGGCAGCGCCCGGAACAGTCCCGGTATTCGGCGTCGCGCCAGTGTCGATCGACAGGATGTCGTAGGGGATGGGGACGTGATTGTCACAAATCACTGCCTTAGCCGCTTGATCGATACCCGTCGCGCAACCCAAATGAAGTTGGGCATTGGCAAAAGCGCATAAGGGACGGACATCGATATGGGCATCGTCAAAGCTGTAAAGCCCGGCGATCAGCCCCGGCAACATGCCGGAATAGGGTGTGTGCGTATCGGGCGTGATCAAGGTCAGCCGGATGCCCGGCGCAGGCTTGTCGCCAAAAGACTTCAAGACCTGGACATTGGCGTGCCCCGCCCCGAGTAAGACAATATGCGTGGTTTCCAAGTTCTTCTCAGCAGATAAACGAATTAATTGGCCGGTTGAGCAGACGCTTGAGTTGCTGGCAGCGAGACCTCAAAACAGCTGCCGCCTCCCGGCCGCGACACGCAACGGGCCGCGCCGCCATGCTTTTCCGCGATTTGGCGCACCAGCGCAAGTCCCAGCCCCACACCTCCGGAACTTTCCGGATGACTCTTTAGTCTATAGAAAGGCTCGAAAATTTTTTCCTGCTCGGCTTTAGCTATGCCTGGGCCCCGGTCGCAGACCGAGACGAGAACATCTTTTCGGTTTGCTTTCACTATAACATTTGCGGGCTCATCACCCCCGTAACGCGCTGCATTCTCAAGCAGATTGCGGAACAGCCGCCTGAGCAGTCTTTGATCACCGGTTATTGTCACCGTCATTGTGCCTTTTACCTCCAGCTCTGCCTTGTAAGGCACGCATTCTTCCGCAAGCAGCCCGACCAGATCGATCGACTCTGTTTTCAGCGCCTCTTCAGCGTTGGCCTGAAGGCGGCTGGCCAGCAGAATTTCATCGACGAGCAAGTCCAGCTCTTCGATATTGCGTGCAATTTCAACATGTGCAGGCTGTTCCAGTTCCCCTGTCTGCAACCGTTCCACCGCCATGCGCAGCCGGGAGAGCGGCGAGCGCAATTCATGCGAAGCATGGGCGAGCAGGCTTTTGTGAGACTGAAGGAGCGCTTCAATCCGGTCGGCGGAGGCGTTGAAGGTCTTGGCGAGCCTGGCAATCTCATCACGCCCCTTGATATCGACGCGCGCGGTCAGGTCGCCCGCGCCGAATGCGGCGACGCCTTTCTCGAGTCGCTCCAGCCGGCGCGCCAGATAGCGAATAAGCGGATAGGCGGCGATTCCCACCGCCAGTGCGATGCCGAGCAGTGCTGCGAGCCAGCCCAGATGCCGGATCGTATGAGCGCCGCGCCTGGGCCAGATCGCAACCAGCTGCCTGCCATCGCTAAGCGACAAAACGAAAGGTCCGCCCCGCCGCCAGACATATCGGTCTTCACTATGGCGGTGAAGTTTGTCTTCGAAGTCAGGCGGAAAGGACCCCGCCTTCGCAATGGTGTTGCCCTGTGCCGACTGCAGCATGAGGGAAAAGCCGGTGCGCTTATGCCAGAAGGCCAGTTCCGATTTGAGCGCGGCCGGGCTGCGGCTTGCAGGCAGCATCCGCTCGGCAATTGCGACGGCGCGCTCGGGCCAGTCGCGTCCCGGGCGATCATCGAAGACGCTGAACACGAACGCGGCCAGCCCGGCCAGCATGGCGAAGACCAGCAGGCTTCCCAGCACCGTCAGATAGATGCGTAGATAAAGCCGGCTCATCGGCTTTGCGCCTTTGCAAAGACATAGCCGACGCCGCGAACGGTCAAAATACGCTTGGGGTGTTTCGGGTCGTCCTCGATCGCGGCGCGCAGCCGGGCAATATGGACGTCGATGGAGCGGTCAAGCGAAGGATCATAGGGTTGATGATCGGCACGGGCGAGATCGGCCAGGTTTTCGCGCGAGAGCACGCGGCCTGCACGTTCGGCAAGGGCGAGGAGAAGGTCGAATTGATAGCTGGTCAGCAGCTTTTCCTCGCCATCCAGCCGGACAACGCGACTGCCCCGGCTGATTTCCAACCGGCCGAAGCGCAAAATATCGCCCGCATCGCGGCTATTCCCGCGCCGCAGCACGACGCGGATACGGGCCAGCAGCTCGCGCGGCTCGAAAGGCTTGGCGACATAATCCTCAGCGCCAATCTCCAGCCCGACG
>CAZMAC010000184.1:2442-6269 GCA_964564085.1 uncultured Hyphomicrobiaceae bacterium | reverse complement strand
TGCGCCGGAACGCCGCCGGCCTCTTTCAGCATCCGCGCCAGATGCATCAGGTTCCAGGTCATGAAAGTCGTGTTGCGCTGGGTAAACTCGTTCTCCGGCCCGCCTGAGCCCTTATCCCCATAGGACGGACCGGGCCCGGCCTCGCCGATCCAGCCGGCATCCGCCTGGGGCGGGATCACGCAGCCAAGATGCTGGAGCGAATAAAGAATATTCATGGCGCAATGTTTGATGCCGTCCTCATTGCCTGTGACGATGCAACCGCCCACCTTGCCATAATACGCATACTGACCTTTATCGTTGAGCTGGGCCGACATGGCGTAGAGCCGCTCGATGAGCTGCGTGCAAATGGAGGACTTCTCGCCAAGCCAGATCGGTGTGCCGAGGACAAGAATATCGGCGGCTTTGACCTTTTCGTAAATCGCGGGCCAGTCGTCCTTGTCCCAGCCATGCTCGGTCATATCGGGGTAGACGCCGAATGCGATGTCGAAATCCACCGGGCGCAGCATCTCGGTTTGCACCTTGTTGGCGTCCATGATCGCCTTGGCGACGGACAGCAAACCTTCCGTATGTGACAGCTCCGGCGACTTCTTCAGCGTGCAATTGAGAAAAAGCGCCTTGAGCCCGGAGAAATCCCAGCGGCTCTCATCGCATTGGGCTTTTTGTTTATCGCTCAGCATGGCTGCACTCCCTGTTCAGCGTTGTTTTATCACTTTTCGGCATGGGACGGGTGATCCCGAAGAACAAATTGCGGTTCAATTCGTTCACGTTTTGAGGAGAGGTCGCGTTGCATTGCCGATTTTCCCGGAAGGCATTTTTGTCACAAGCCTTCCATATCGCTGGACAAAATCAAAATGTTCTGCTTTTGTTCGAAACCTTGGAGGTGTGGCGATGCCCGGCTGTCAAAATCCGCTTCTCTATCTGTTTATCGACTTCAATAGCTATTTCGCGAGCGTCGAGCAGCAGGAAGACCCGGCCTTGCGGGACCGCCCCGTCGCCGTTGCGCCTGTCATGAGCGAGCGGACCTGCGCCATCGCGGCCAGCTATGAAGCCAAAAGATTCGGCATCCGCACGGGCACACCTTTGCGCGAGGCGAAACAGGTCTGCCCCGATCTCATCGTCGTTCCGGCGCGCCACGAAGTCTATGTCGATTATCACCAACGGCTTATCGAAGAGATCGATCGGCACATTCCTATCCATAAGGTCTGGTCGATCGATGAAATGGCCTGCAAGCTCGACCGCAGTGAGCAAACGGAGGAGGTGGCGACGGCTCTGGCGCAGCGGATCAAAGCGGGAATCGCCGCGCGCGTCGGGGTTTGTCTGAAGAGTTCCATCGGCATCGCCCCAAGCAGCCTGCTGGCAAAAATCGCAACCGATATGCAAAAGCCGGATGGGCTGGTCATTTTGCAGCCGGACGCTTTGCCGGGACCGCTTCTCGGCTTGCAGCTTGACGACCTGCCCGGCATCGGCGAACGGATGCGGCGGCGTTTGATGCAGGCGGGCATCGAGACGGTGAAGGATTTCTGGTCGATTTCCCCGAAACACGCGCGCGCCATTTGGGGCAGCGTGGGCGGCGAGCGATTTTGGTATGCGCTGCACGGCTTCGACGTGCCCGACATTGCCACCCACCGCAGCGTGATCGGCCACAGCCGCGTGCTCGATCCGCAGAGCCGGCCTGCGGCCAAGGCCCGGCTCGTTGCGCGCACATTGGTAATGAAGGCGGCATTCCGCCTGCGCCATTACGGGCTGGCGGCGGGCGGCTTCATGCTGGCGGGAGACAAATGGGAAAGCGGCTTGGCTTCTCATGTGCGCTTTCCGCCGACACAGGACAGTTTCGTCTTTCTGCACTGGCTGGATGCGATGTGGCCGTCCCTGGTGCAGAAAACCGGCGGCAGGGCCAGCTTTCACCATGTTCAGATCGGCCTGTTCGATCTGGTCGAGCTCGAAAAGCGTCAGCATGATCTGTTTTTGCAGGCCGACACCGGTCAGTCGCAAGCGCACTGTTTTGAAGATCTCTGGAAGACCATCGACCGGCTCAACGCCAAATATGGCCATGACGCCCTGACCCTGGCCTCCCAGCTCGGCCAGAATTTGCAATATGCGGGCACAAAAATCGCTTTTAACCGCGTGCCGGACCGCTTCGAATTTGCGCAGACCGTGTTGGATGCGGCGGAGAGCCAAAAGGCGGCACTGCGGATGCAAAGGAAAGCCATCAAGCCTCGCAGTTCCATCGGTTGGCGGCGGGATTTTGGGCCTTTGGACCGCCAGGATCAATTGTCATCTAAAAGTTGACATGTTAACCAACAGATGACAGTTTTAAGCCATGATCAAGAGCTTTTCAGACGGCGCGCTGAAACGGCTATGGGAAGATGGCAGGACGAAAGGCATTGACCCGAAATCATTGCCGAAAATCGTGCGTCTCTTGACGGCTTTGAATGCGATCTGCCATCCGGAGGAAATGGATGTGCCCGGCTATCACTATCACGCGTTGAAAGGCAGCCGGGACGGCCAATTTGCCTTAACGATCCGGGCGAATTGGCGGCTCGTCTTCGAATGGGATGGCGAACATGTCATTCGTGTGCGACAGGAAGATTATCATGGCGACTGACACGCAAGTCATAAAAGGACCGGCCTTCAAGCCCGCTCACCCAGGCGAGATTTTGCGCGAGGACGTGCTGCCCGAACTCGACATGCCCAAGGCAAGGTTTGCACAGCATCTTGGGATTAGCCGGAACACGCTTTACAAGCTGCTCAATGAAGAGCAGCCCGTGACGCTCGATATGGCGCTTCGGCTTGGCCGGGCGCTCGGCAATGGCGCGCGCTTCTGGCTTGCCTTACAGATGCAGCATGATTTGTGGACTGCAGAACGGGAAGCCGGCGTCGATGTGAAGCCGTTAAACTGGAAAGGTGCGGCATGACTTGATGTTATCAGGTATGAAAGCTGTTAATGTTTACGTCACTCAGCAAAAGCGGGCCAAGCGATGCAAGATAACGTGATAAATGACAGCTGTGATGCTATCAAAAGCCGGAACTACGATACAGCACTTAAGGAATATTTCTGGATTGAGGATCAGATCGATAGGTTCGACGAGCGTAGTTTGAAAATAAAGGCCTGGTCTGTCACAGTCAGCGTCGCGGCTATAGGTGCTGCAATATCCTACAAGCAGCCATTACTCTTTCTTCTCGCATCGTTATCCGCTCTCGTTTTCTGGTATCTCGAAGCGATTTGGAAATATTTTCAAGAAGCATTAGGGGCCCGCGTTGCCTACCTTGAAGCCTTTCTGAATGGAAATGAGGTGTCGTATACGGGACCGGGCATAAACCAAGCATTTCAACACCATTTCACTTGGTCAGTCGAGAAGACGAAATTTCCGCGCATATTTCGATTGAGAAACGTTAATCTACCACATAGCATCGTCGTAATTTCTGGCATCGCGCTTTACGTGCTTGCGCACTACGGTTTGCTCGACCAGTTAAAACCATAAGAAGCCAAGCTAATACCGCGCCAAAAGAAAAGCGGCCAGTGCGAGCCCGGCCGGAAGCGCCTGAACGAAAAAAATGCGCCACATAACGGTCACAGCGCCCCACAGCCCGGCCACGATCACGCATCCCAGCCCGAAGATCGTGAACGCCTCCGCGATCGCCGGGTCCGGATAAAATAATCCAAGCGCAAGCGCGGCGACGAGAAAGAGATTATAGCAGCCCTGGTTTGACAGGAGGGGCGCAAGCTCATCAACGCGGTCACGCGGAATACCGAAAACTTTCCGCCCGCGTGTCCGGAAAAGAACCGTTTCAAGCAGCACGATATAGACATGAATGAGCAGGACAAG
>CAZMAC010000184.1:0-2342 GCA_964564085.1 uncultured Hyphomicrobiaceae bacterium | reverse complement strand
TCCGGAAAAGAACCGTTTCAAGCAGCACGATATAGACATGAATGAGCAGGACAAGGGCCGTCAGAACAACAAAAACCGTCTGCATTGAGCCTGCTCCTTCGCCAATCAAAGCGGAATATTGTCGTGCTTCTTCCACGGATTCTCGACCGTTTTGTTCCGAAGCATATTCAGAGCGCGGACGATCCTTTTTCGCGTATTGCGCGGCATGATCACTTCATCGATATAGCCGCGCTCGGCGGCGACGAAAGGGTTTGCGAAGCGGTCCTGATAGTCCTTGATGCGGCCCTCTAATTTTGCCGGATCGCCCAATTCCGAACGGTAGAGGATTTCCGCGGCGCCTTTCGGCCCCATCACGGCGATCTCGGCAGACGGCCAGGCATAGTTGACATCGCCGCGAATGTGCTTTGACGACATGACGTCATAAGCGCCGCCATAAGCTTTCCGCGTGATGACGGTGACTTTCGGCACCGTAGCTTCGGTAAAAGCAAAGAGAAGCTTGGCGCCGTGCTTGATCAGCCCGCCATATTCCTGTGCCGTACCCGGCAGGAAGCCGGGGACATCGACGAAGGTGATGATCGGAATGTTGAAGCAATCGCAAAAGCGCACAAAACGCGCCGCTTTCCGGCTCGCATCGGTATCAAGCACGCCAGCGAGAACCATAGGCTGATTGGCGACGAAGCCCACCGTCTGGCCTTCGATACGACCGAAACCGGTGATGATATTGCGCGCAAACGCCCCCTGAATTTCAAAGAAATCGGCCTCATCCGCGACTTTAAGGATCAGCTCCTTCATATCATAGGGCTTGTTCGGATTATCGGGGATCAGTGTGTCAAGCGATTCCTCGATACGGTCATGCGGATCGATTGTCGGCAGAACGGGAACGCCGGACAGATTGTTCGATGGCAGGAAATCCATCAGTCGCCGGATTTGCAGGAGACATTCGACATCATTCTCGTAGGCGCGGTCGGCGATCGAAGAGCGTGTCGTATGCACCGATGCGCCGCCCAGCTCCTCAGCCGTTACATCTTCATTCGTCACCGTCTTCACCACATCCGGGCCGGTCACGAACATGTAGCTCGTATCCTTGACCATGAAGATGAAGTCGGTCATGGCGGGCGAATAGACATCGCCGCCCGCACATGGCCCCATAATCACTGAAATCTGCGGAATGACACCGGAGGCCAGCACATTGCGCAAGAACACCTCGCCATAGCCGCCAAGCGCCGCCACACCTTCCTGGATGCGCGCGCCCCCTGCGTCGAACAAGCCGATGATCGGTGCGCGGTTGCGCAGCGCCATATCCTGGATCTTCATGATTTTCTGCGCATGCGCCTCAGAGAGAGAGCCGCCGAACACGGTAAAATCCTTAGCGAAGAGATAGACCGTGCGCCCGTTGATCGTCCCCCACCCCGTTACGACGCCATCACCGGGAATTTTCGTGTCCGCCATGCCGAAATCGGTACAGCGATGCTCGACATACATGCCGTATTCTTCGAAGGATTTATCGTCGAGCAGCAGCTCGATGCGTTCGCGGGCCGTCAGCTTGCCGCGCTTATGCTGTGCCTCGATCCGCTTTTCGCCGCCGCCAAGCAGGGCCGTGCCCCGCCGCCGTTCCAATTCGTTGATGACTTCTTTCATTGATCTTTTCGCTTTTTCCGCCCGCACAATGCTTGAATGAGCAATCGCTCATTATTGTCGTAATCCCAAATGATTACTGCTTGTTTCCGCCCCTGTCCATCGCGGTGCTTTCGGCAAGGCTTGCCGATCTGCCTGCCACGGTCAGGACATAAGAACTGCTTAGAGTAAATTTTAAGCTCTTTTGGAGATATGTTTGCGATGCCGTCTGTTTTATGGAAAAAATTTCCAAATATTCTTGTTGTTTTTTTCTTAGCGGGGCTTCAACTTAGCCAAGCAAATGCTCAGGACGCCGAAGAGATTGCTGCGCTGAACAAGCAGGTGGAGCAGCTCTATTGGCAAGGGAATTACCAGAAAGCAACAGCCGTTGCGGAAAAATCTCTGAGACTGGCTCAAGACGCATTGAGCGATGACGATGAGGAGATGGTCGACAGTTACGGCCAGCTCGGAACGCTTTATTTATTGCAAGCGAGACATGACGAAGCCGAAAAGCTTTTGAGCAAAGCTTTGGAGATTGCCGAGGATGTTCTTGGCGAGGACCATCCCGATGCCCTCACCTGCGCGGGCAATCTGGGCATGGTTTATAAGGCCCAAGGCCGGTATGACGAAGCTGAGGACTTTTTGAAGGGCGCCATGGAGGCCCCTATCCGCACAGCGGGCGAGCAGGACGCTTCCGTAATTGAGAGCCACAACAATCTGGGCACACT
>CAZMAC010000183.1:0-6297 GCA_964564085.1 uncultured Hyphomicrobiaceae bacterium | reverse complement strand
GAACATTCCCGGCATAAAGGGCATTCCCTCCAATCTGCCTTGCTTGTCCAAAGTCTTGAGGATTTCTTGTTTGCTCCGCACCTCAACCAGTTGCCCCGATTTCAGCATTAAAGGCTCCTTATTTATTCAACCATGCCATTTTTAAGGGTCCGTAAAGCAACAAACCTTCACCAGACACTAATATTCGGCTGGTATACCACCCTGATACAAAGGCTGGCACCAATTGAACCAAGACGTTACACGCCTTTCGCACGCGGATACAAGCTATCACAATTAATATATACCAGAATGGTAGAGAATCCGTATATTCTGGCTATGCGCAACAAAATTATACTTTGGGGAAGGTGATTTGTTTCATTATGGTAAACGGCCGTCACGTTATTTACATAACGTTTGGCATATAATTTGGGCGAAAAGCGCATCATTACCATATCGACATTATTTTGTAACCAATTTCGATAAATATGCTGATGGCTGACTAACGAGAGCCAGCCGTCGCGGACGCTTTCAACAGAGAACGGATCACCCCCCTTAGCCGCTTCGATACCATCGAAAAACCCGTCGATACCAGTATTTTTCGAATAGAGGATCGGCACTCCGCAAAGCAGCAACTCAACATAAACAACCGCAAATGTCTCATTTCGGCTCGCCAACACTATTCCCGCATAGGTCGGCAGCCTGCGAAAAAGCTCGTCATGCTCGATGCGGCCAAGCGCGCGGACATGGTCTTCAAGGCGATATTCCTTTAGCTTTTGCGCCAGCTCCTCGAAAGCGGCCGGCTCGCCGGGACCGATAATGTCGAGTGTCGCGGTTGGCACGCGATCGACGACCTGCCGGAAAGCCGGCAGGAGCCGGTCCAATCCCTTTCTTCTGTCACCGAGAAAAAAGATCGAGGCAAACGCGTTTTCCTTATGCTCTTTGAGTGTAGGCCGTTCACGAATTTGAATAAAATTTGGCAGCAACCTCTCTTTCTTATCATCAAAACGAAACATGCCGTGCATCGCATCGCGCATCCATGCCGACACAAAATAGAGGTGCTTCGACCGACGCGCGACGGCGCCATAAAGCGGCTTGTAATGCGGTTTCGCCCGGAAAACTTTCGTTTCCGCTTCGCCCCTGACTGAGCAAACCATGGGCTTTTTGGTCCAGCGGGAAAGCCAATAGGCAACCAAGCCTTCGAAGGTGAATTTATGGGCGTGAATAACGTCAAATTCGATGTTGTTCTTCCGTAGAATAGCGCGGATCTGCCTCGCAAGAATGTAAAGAGAAAGCGCGAGGAGAACGCCATAGGGAAAGCCCCAATAGCGGATCGATATGATCCGAGGATCTCCACTGCCGCCGCCCGGCACAACACGATAGTTCCAAGGCTTTGCGGTCCGGTTGATGATAATGATGTGGTGGTCCAACCCATCGAGCGTGTCGATCAGATTTTTGACCGCAACCGTATTCACCGGCTTATGACAGTCGGGATAGTCAGCAGCGATATGTAAAATTTTTGGTTTTTTTTGTTCCGATAAATCTAATTTTTCAAAACTATCCCGCTCGATTTTATTCATTGTCATCTCTACAGCTTTGGGCTCAGGTAAAAGGTCCCGGCGCACGCGGTGCGAAGGAAACCGCTTCGGCTTCAGATGTACGATCAAACACGAAATTTTATAAGAAAATACTGATCCCAACGATATAACGCCGGCATAAGCGCTTGGGCTCCAGCGCTAAGCGAAAGATCCATTCACAGCGCATCCGCCTGACCAGTTCCGGGGCTCTTGGGGTCAAACCGGACATAAAATCGAAAAGCGCGCCGACGCCGAAGCGCAATTTTGTGCCTGTCTTGTCGCCATGCTCTACGATCCATTGCTCCTGGAGCGGGTTTCCCATCGCAACAAGCAGGACATCGGCGCCGGACTCCCGGATCGTGTCACAAATAGCGTCGGTTGCGTCTTTTTCGAAATAGCCTGAGTGATATCCGACGATCCTATGTTGCGGATACGCCTTTTGGATGTTTTTCGCGGCCGCCTCGACGACATGAGCGCGTGCGCCAAGTAGAAACACGCGCAAGGGATGACGCGACGATGAGAAATAGTGAGGGATGAAATCGGTCCCGTTGAGATTTTCCGGGAACCGCTCACCGAATTTGATGCGACTGGCCAAATCGACGCCGACACCGTCATTCAGGACATGAAAGCTCTGAAGCGTATGCCGGAATTCATGGCTGGCATTCGCAATGGTGAGTGTGTGCGAATTGGCAAATGCCACGTTAACGCGTTGACCCGACTTGATCGCGGCGTCAAGCATTTCGATCTCTTTTGCCCGTGAACTGACTTTCAAACGAACGCCCAAAATCACACGGTTATCACTCGGCCGGGGTATCGCAGGCGATCCCAAAGCCTCTCGAACTAAACTCATCGGTTACCATCCCCATCGATACTAACCTTTTATAAATTATGAAAAGCTTTGGTGACAAATTTAATCGCCTTCTCAGCGCCGCATTTTTGGAAGGAGAGTTAAAAACGGCACGAAATTAACCAACGCTTTGCACGCGGAGTGTGCAAAACTCCATAGAACACAACCCTTTCAGGATGATAAGAGACGTTCCCGGAATATCGTTTCGCTGGCGAGACCGCTCCTTGTGCAGACCTAACCCACGGAAAAATTTAATAAAATAGCGGGCAAATCGGTTAACGGGCCAGGATGATCGCGCGGCGATACGCTGCCTCGTTGAAGGGCATGAGAAAGGTCTGGCGACCGTGAGCCGCGGGATATTCTGTGGACAGATGCGACGGCTGCAAGTATCTGTCAGGTTACAACAGATGGCGTTTTCCGGCCGGTTCGCTCAGCAATCTCCGCAATGGCCCCGGCCGTCTCGATAAGAGACAATACCGCGTCCTGTGCCGACAAACTGTGTCGATTTGGATCAGGCTCAAAGCGCTCCAGATAAATGCGAAGCGTCGCGCCTGCAGTCCCCGTGCCGGACAGTCGGAACACGATCCGCGCGCCGTCCTCAAAAAATATCCGCAAGCCCTGATGCTCGGTCAATGAGCCGTCGACCGGATCGCGATAGGCGAATTCATCGGCGCTCGCGATCACGCCGGCAGGGGTGGCCGTGCCGGGCAAGCTGGGGAGGCGGGTGCGCAGATCGGAGAGCAATTCGCCTGCAATGTTGGCGTCGAGTTCTTCATAGTCGTGGCGCGTATAGTAATTCCGCCCATAGGTCCGCCAATGTTCCGCAACAATCTCGGCAACCGGCTGGCGGCGCTTTGCAAGAATGTTGAGCCAGAGCAGAACCGCCCAGAGCCCGTCCTTTTCGCGGACGTGATCAGAGCCGGTGCCCGCGCTTTCTTCGCCGCAGATCGTCGCCCGGCCGGCATCGAGCAGATTGCCGAAGAATTTCCACCCTGTCGGGGTCTCGAATAAGGGAATACCGAGCTTTGCGGCAACACGGTCGGCCGCCTGGCTGGTTGGCATGGAGCGCGCGATCCCCGCAAGACCGTCCTTATAGGCTGGCGCAAGCCTCGCATTGGCCGCAAGCAGAGCAAGGCTATCGGAGGGCGTAACGAACTGCCCCTTGCCGATGATCAGATTGCGGTCGCCGTCGCCATCCGATGCCGCGCCAAAATCGGGGCCATCCGGGCTCATGAGCAGATCGTAGAGTTCTTTGGCATGAACCAGGTTCGGGTCCGGATGATGGCCGCCGAAATCGGGTTGCGGGACGCCATTTATGACAGTGCCGGGCGCAGCACCTAGCGCGCCCTCCAAGATCGCCTTCGCATAAGGACCAGTGACGGCGTGCATGGCGTCGAAACGCATGCGGAAGCCGCTCTTGAACAGATCGCGGATTGCATCAAAATCGAACAAAGTCTCCATCAGCGCCTGATAGTCCGCCACCGGATCGACAACTTCGATCGTGAGCGCGCCGAGCTGGCTTTTGCCCTCCGTACTCAGATCGATATCATCGCCCTCAACGATACGGTAAGCATCAATTGTTTTCGTTGCGGCATAGATCGCGCTCGTAATTTTTTCCGGCGCTGGCCCGCCATTCGATGCATTATATTTGATGCCAAAATCACCATTCGGACCGCCGGGATTGTGACTGGCCGAAAGAACGATGCCGCCAAACGCGCCATATTTGCGGATCAGGCAGGACGCGGCCGGCGTCGAAAGCAGACCATCGCGGCCCACAAGCACGCGGCCGACGCCGTTCGCCGACGCCATCTTCAGGATGATCTGGATGGCTTCCTGGTTGTAAAAGCGCCCATCGCCGCCCACGACAAGCGTTTGTCCTTCAATCTCCGGCAAGGCATTGAAAATCGACTGTACGAAATTGGCGATGTAATGCGGCTGCTGAAAGACCGAGACTTTTTTGCGAATGCCGGAGGTGCCGGGCTGTTGCCCGTCAAAGGGCGTAGTCTGAACGGTCTTGATGGTCATCGGGGGATTTTCCTGCTTGTTTGTCAGCATTCGGTTGGAGTCTTTGGAGACTGCGGACTGTTCCGGCTGTGTGCTTTCGTCACCAATAAGCAATGGCGGCTTTGGGTCGGCCCGGTGGGCGGTCAATACCTTTTGGTAGAGCGCGGCATATGCCTTCGCGGGCAGCGACCAGTCCACTTGCCGGCCCATAGCGCGGCGCTGCATCGCCTGCCAGGTTTGTCTGTCCGCATAAAGCTCGAAAACGCGCTCAAGCGCCGCCGTCAATCCGCCGGCCCTGTCGGGCAAAAACTGGAAGCCGGTCGCAACACCATCCAGAAGCGCTGCCTGATTGGCGTCGATCACCGTATCGGCAAGGCCGCCGACACGGGCCACGACCGGCAGCGTTCCGTAACGCAGGGCGTAAAGCTGGGTAAGGCCGCAGGGCTCGAAGCGGGATGGGACGACAATCGCATCCGCACCCGCCTGAATTTGATGGGAGAGCGGCTCGTCATAGCCGAGCATAACGCCGATTTGCCCCGGATGGGTTTGGGATGCGGCCAGAAAGGGCTCTTCTAGCGTTTTATCGCCGCTCCCCAGCAAAGCGAGCTGACCGCCACGGGAGAGGAGCGCGGGCAGCACATCGAGCAGAAGGTCGAGCCCTTTCTGCTCTGTCAGCCGGCTGATCACACCGAACAGCAAGGCATCGGACGAGGGATCTAAGCTGAAACGCTTTTGCAACGCCGCCTTGTTCGCCGCTTTGGCCTGGAGATCGGCGGCGCTAAAGGGCTGGGCGATATGTGGATCTGTTTCGGGATTCCAGACATCGCTGTCGATGCCGTTGGTAATGCCGGTCAGCACCGCCCGGCGATGGCGCAACAGCCCGTCCAGCCCCATGCCAAAATCCGGCGTACAGATCTCATGAGCGTAGGTCGGACTGACGGTCGTCAGATGATCGGCATAGACAAGACCTGCTTTCAGGAAGCTGATCTGGCCGTGATATTCCAGGCCGTCAATCGTAAAGCTGGCAGGCGGCAGACGAAGCGCGCTGAGCAGACTGGCCGGATACACCCCCTGAAAGGCAAGATTGTGGATTGTCATGATCGTCGCCGGGCGGGTTTCCGTAAGGCTTAGATAGGCCGGAGTCAACCCCGCTTGCCAGTCATGACAGTGAACCAGATCGGGCTGCCAGCATTCGATCAGACCACGCCCGATATGGGCGCCCGCCCAAGCGAGCGCGGCAAAGCGCAAATGGTTATCCGGCCAGTCCTTACCATTCGGGCCGACATAAGGATTGCCCGGTCGGTCGTAGAGATGGGGCGCATCGAGGATCAGGAAAGGCGCGCCGCTTTTCCCGTGGACCGCCTCTCGCAATACAGCCCTGCCGCCAAAGAGGTCGTCGAATTCCGCCAAGCTACGCATACGACCAAGCTGCGGCATGACCGAAGCGTAGCCCGGCAGCAATGTGCGCATGTCGATGCCTTCAGCCGACAGAGCACCTGGAAGAGCCCCGGCCACATCGGCAAGACCGCCGGTTTTGATCAGCGGAAAGACTTCGGAGGCGACCGATAAAACCTTCATCGATCAGCTCTTCAGCTGGTCGATCATCGGCTGCGTAATCAGGCAAACACCGCTTTCGCTCCGGCGGAAGCGGCGTGCATCCTCTTCCGGATCTTCGCCGACGACCAGCCCCTCCGGAATTTCCACACCCCTGTCGATCACGACTTTCTTCAAATGCGCATTGCGCTGGATCTGCACGTAAGGCAGCGCAACAACCTGTTCCATCTCGCTGAAAGAATGCGAATGGACGCCGGTGAAGAGCAGCGACTGATAGATCTTGCTGCCGGAGATGATGCAGCCGCCGGAGACCATCGAGTCGATGGCCTGGCCGCGGCG
>CAZMAC010000182.1:0-6318 GCA_964564085.1 uncultured Hyphomicrobiaceae bacterium | reverse complement strand
TAGCGTCATGGCAAGATCGGCAACGCTTGAGAGATTGTGGCATGGCCGTAATTCACTGACATAGCGCTCCAGTTCCCTCGCGCCTGCGGCAAGTGGCGCATATTGGTCGTAGCGCAAAAGAGGATTAAGCCAGATCAATCGCCGGGACGATGCGCTAAGGCGCCGGGCGGCGTCCGCAATGCCTTCACCGCCTGCTCGATCCAGGCCATCCGTAAACAGAAGAACGGTTGCGTTCTGACCAAGGACCCGGCGAGCCCAAAGCCGGTTAAATCTAGCAAGGCTTTCACCGATCCTCGTCCCGCCCGACCAATCCGACACGCGAGAAGACACTTTCGCGATGGCAGCGTCCGGATCGCGATCTCGAAGAGGGCGCGTAATATTCGTCAGACGCGTGCCGAACAGCAAGCAATGAACACGCTCTCTTGCATTTGTCAGGGCATGAAGGAAATGTAGGAAAAGCCTTGCATAGGCGTCCATCGAGCCGGAAATATCGCAGAGAACGACGAGAGGCGGGCGGCGCAAGCTGCGCTTTTTGAACATCGGCAGCATGGCCTCTGTTCCCTTGCCGCCGCTCGCGCGCAGCATTCGGCGCAGGTCCAGCCGGTCCCCGTTCGATGCATTCGATGCGACGAAGCGCCGCGTACGGATTTGAGCAAGCGATACGGCAAGGTCGGCAATAACACGCCGGGCAAGGGCAAGTTCCGCAGCGGTCATCTGCTCGAAATCTTTCTCCGCAAGCGTCTCGATGTCACTGGCGCTGCCACGCGCATCGAGCTGAATCTCCTCGTGCTCAACAGCCTGTATCTCTCCCTGCCTCAGAAAGAGACTATCCGCCAAACGCCGCGCGATGGGATCAGTCGGCCTTGCATGCGCGCCGCGCGTTTTCGGCGTCATTACCGATAAAAGCTGCTGCAAATATCCGGGGTCGCGCCAGACAAGATGAAAAGCCTGATTGAAGATCTCACGCTCGGATGGACGAGCTACGAAGACGCTGTGTAATGTCCAATAAAGGATTTTAGGATCGTGGAGCCCTGCCGCCATGACCGCTTCAGTCGCTAGGATGACCTTTTGGGAACCGATCGGCAGACCAGCGGAGCGAAGCAACCGTGCAAAGTGCAGGATGTTCGCTGCCATTTTCCCGCCATCTGCTTCAGCTGCGGCAAGATTTGCCCCGATGCTTTGTACGGATTTATGCTCCAAGCCGTCCATGAGCGATTGAATGTCACTGCTGTTTGTCACGCCGCTTGCGGCAACAATGGTTATGCGCTGGTCTGCGCTTCATACTCGGCCTGACGAGAGCGCGATTTTACCTGCTCCAAGATCTTCGCAGCTTCGCTACCCTGAATACGTGCGATATCATCCTGATATTTGAGCAAAGTCCCAATCGTCGAATTCACATCTTCCGGCTCCAGGGCAACACAGTCGAGGGACGTCAAAGCCTGCGCCCAATTGATACTCTCAGCAACGCCGGGATTTTTATAAAGATCCATCTGACGGATCGATTGCACGAACGCAACGATCTGCGCGGTCAATTCCGCAGGCGCGTTGGGTACTTTTAGCGCCAGAATCTCAGTCTCGCGCGCGGCTGCTGGATAATCGATCCAAATATAAAAGCAACGGCGTCGAACGGCGTCGTGAACTTCGCGCGTGCGGTTTGATGTCAAAATGGTAACCGGCGGCTCCTGCGCCCGGATTGTGCCAAGCTCAGGGATCGTGATCTGATAATCGGCGAGGATTTCAAGCAGAAAAGCCTCGAAAGGCTCGTCCGCGCGGTCGAGCTCGTCGATAAGCAGAACGGGGCTCTTGCCATCGGCTGAAAGCTCCAGAGCCTGCAAGAGCGGACGCTTCAGCAAATAATCCGAGCTGTAAATATCACGTTCGAGCGCCGCCATATTCGCCGCATTCCCGGCTTCCGCTGCACGAATATGGAGAAGCTGACGGCTATGGTTCCACTCATAAGCCGCCGAGGCGAGATCCAGCCCCTCGTAACATTGGAGTCTAACGAGCGGCCGGTCCAGCACATCAGCCAGCACCTTGGCAAGCTCCGTTTTGCCTACACCGGCCTCGCCTTCGAGCAGCAATGGCCGCTTTAATGTGAGTGCAAGGAAAACGGATGTCGCCAGCGCTTCGCTGGCGAGGTAGCCGCCTTCAGCCAAACGCGCTTTCGTATCCTGGACCGAGGAGGGCAGTCCGGCTTGCGCTTCGCTCATGCCGCTGCGGCTTCGACCGCACGTTCGGTCATCGTGGATATCAACGCCGCACGATAATCGGCGCCCCCATGCATATCGCTCATTAATCCGTTAGCTGAAACTTGTATTCCGCTCAAAGCGGATGATGAAAAATTATTCTTAAGCGCGTTTTCCATATCAGCAATCCGAAACACGCCGTTTTGCCCGGCACCGGACACAGCAACGCGCACATCGCGCGATGAAAAGATACCGCCCGATTTATGCGCAACGAATACACTCACAAGGCAATATCGGGAGGCGCGCTGTTCGAATTTCGCATAGCCAGCGTTGTCCGGAATGGGAAAGCGGATCGATGTGATGATCTCGCCCGGTTGAAGCGCGGTTGAGAACATGCCAGTGAAAAAACTATCGGCGTCAAGCCGGCTTTTATCGGTGACGATGGTTGCGCCAAGACCGAGAACGGCTGCTGGATAATCTGCGGCAGGATCGTTATTCGCGACCGAGCCGCCGATCGTGCCGCGATGGCGAACCTGAGCATCCCCGATGCCGGAGGCAAGTTTTTCCAAAGCGGGGATCGCGGAGCGGACCTCCTGGCTGACGGCGACTTCAGCATGCGTGGTCCCAGCACCGATTACGAGCTCGTTGCCGTCACGCCGGATGCCTTTCAAATCGGCAATCTGACTAATATCAACGACCATATTCGGCTTTGCCAGACGCTGTTTGAGCGTCGGGATCAGCGTATGACCGCCTGCAATGAGCGTTGCCTCACTATTATTGGTCAGGGTCTGCACCGCTTCGGAAACGGAAGACGGACGCACATAGTCGAAATTATACATGGTTTCCTCCGCTCACCTTATTCTGCCGCCATCTTGGTCTGACCGCCATTTATTGCGCGCCATATTTTCTCAGGTGTTGCCGGCATGTCGATATGATCGACGCCATACTCTTTGAGCGCATCGACAATGGCGTTGA
This sequence comes from uncultured Hyphomicrobiaceae bacterium, assembly GCA_964564085.1. Taxonomy (GTDB): domain Bacteria; phylum Pseudomonadota; class Alphaproteobacteria; order Rhizobiales; family Rhodomicrobiaceae; genus JAHQVI01. The sequence goes on along the minus strand of CAZMAC010000182.1, from coordinate 3,157 downwards.
TCGTTGCCGCGGGGGCACCGATAGCGCCGGCCTCGCCGCATCCTTTCACACCGAGTGGGTTATGCGTGCACGGTGTTCCTTTTAGCGTTTGTACTTTGAAGCTCGGCACATCATCTGCTCGCGGCATACAGTAGTCCATATATGAGCCAGTAAGCAGCTGGCCGTTTTCGTCATAAACCGCGTTCTCAAGCAATGCCTGGCCGATACCTTGCACAAGACCGCCATGCACCTGACCTTCAACAATCATCGGGTTGACGACATTACCGAAATCATCTGCCGCCGCAAAAGAGACAATCTCGGCGGCGCCGGTTTTTACGTCAATCTCGACTTCGCAAATATAAGTGCCGGCCGGATAGGTGAAGTTCTTCGGATCGTAAAAGGCCGTTTCCTCAAGACCCGGCTCAAGTGTTTCGAGCGGATATTGATGCGGTACATAAGCCGTCAGTGCAACTTCTCCGAACGCTTTCGATTTGTCCGTGCCCTTTACGGTGTAAGCGCCGTTCTCAAAGGTTAGATCATCGGTAGAGGCTTCCAAAAGGTGAGCCGCGATTTTCTTGCCCTTCTCGATCACCTTGTCGAGTGCATTGACGATTGCTGACCCGCCGACCGCTAGCGATCGTGAACCGTAAGTTCCCATGCCGAATGGAACTTTGTCTGTGTCGCCATGAACGATGTCGACCTGCTCGATATCAATGCCGAGCTTATCGGCGACGACCTGTGCAAAGGTCGTCTCGTGCCCCTGGCCGTGGCTGTGGCTGCCGGTAAAGACGGAGACGCTGCCGGTTGGATTGACGCGAACGGTCGCGGCCTCATAAAGACCAGCTCGTGCACCAAGAGCGCCGACAAGGCTGGACGGTGCGATGCCGCAAGCCTCGATGTAGGAGGCGAGACCGATGCCGCGTAGCTTACCCTCAGCCTTCGCCGCGGCACGGCGGCTTTCGAAACCGCCATAATCGGCCAGCTCCATGGCCTTATTGAGTGCAGGCTCGTAATCGCCCGTGTCATAAACGACCGCAACAGGGGTTTGATAGGGGAACTGGTTTGGTTGAATGAAATTTTTCCGACGCAGCTCAGCCTGATCGACGCCCATTTCCTGCGCCGCCTTGTTCATGATGCGCTCGACAATATAGGTCGCCTCGGGACGGCCCGCTCCGCGATAAGCATCGACAGGCACAGTGTTTGTGAACACGGCCTTGACGTTCGTATAGATTGCAGGCGTGGCATATTGTCCAGCGAGCAGGGTACCATGCAGCCAGGTCGGGATGCACGGAGCAAAGGTGGAAAGATAAGCACCCATATTTGCGATTGTGTCGCAGCGGAAACCGATCGCGCGGCCGTCGGCGTCAAAAGCCATTTCTGCATGCGTGATGTGGTCGCGGCCATGCGCGTCGGACATGAACGACTCGCTGCGTTCGGCTGTCCATTTAATTGGCCGGCCGATGCGCTTTGAGGCCCAGGTCACAAGCGCCTCTTCAGCATAATGATAGATTTTCGAGCCGAATCCGCCACCGACATCAGGGGCATAGACACGCAGCTTGTGCTCGGGAATCGAGAGCACAAATGCGCCCATGAGCAGCCTGATCACATGCGGATTCTGGCTTGTCGTGTAAAGCGTATATTCATCTGTTCCGATCTCGTAGTGGCCAATGGCTGCACGCGGCTCGATCGCGTTGGGTATCAAGCGGTTATTGACGAGATCGACTTTGGTTACATGCGCGGCGCGCTCGAAAGCCTCATCTGTCGCGGCCTTGTCGCCGAGCTCCCAGTCGAAGCACATATTGTCAGTCGCTTCCTCGTGAACCGATGTCCCGCCGTCCTGAAGCGCCGTCTTCATATTGACGACCGCTGGCAGCTCTTCGAGATCAAGTTGCACAAGTTCGGCGGCATCTTTGGCTTGCTGAAGGCTTTCCGCAATCACAGCAACAACCGGATCGCCGACATGACGCACTTTGCCCGTTGCGAGGATGGGGTGTTTGGGCTCCTTCATCGGATTTCCGTCCCGGCTTGTGACTTGCCAGCCGCAGGGAAGTCCGCCAGCACCGGAGGCGTCGATGTCTTCCCCGGTGAAAACGGCCACAACGCCGGGTGCGGATTTCGCCGCTGAGATATCGATATTGCGGATCGTCGCGTGGGCAAGAGGCGAACGTAGAATGTAGCAATAAGTCTGATTAGCCAGATTAAAGTCGTCGGTGTATTTGCCAACACCTTTGATGAACCGAAAATCTTCGCGCCGTTTAACCGAGGCGCCAATACCCTGGGTCGTCATGTCGTTTCTCCGGATTTAACTCGATTATGCACTGAGCTATTCAGCGGCCGCCGCTTGTCCGCCCATCTCACCGGCGGCGATTTGAACGGCTTTGACAATGTTGTGATAGCCCGTGCAACGGCACATGTTGCCTGAGAGCCATTTTCTGATTTCCGGCTCACTTGGATTGGGATTTTTTGCAAGAAGGTCAGCGGCAGACATGATCATGCCTGGCGTGCAGAAGCCACATTGTAGGCCATGAGCGTCACGGAAGGCTGCTTGTAGCGGATGCATGTCGCTGCCGCCGGACAGGCCTTCAATCGTGGTAATCTTCGCGCCGCCCGCCTGTGCGGCCAAGACCGTGCAGGCCTTGACCGAATTCCCGTTCATATGAACGACACAGGCGCCGCATTGAGAGGTGTCGCATCCAATATGGGTTCCTGTGAGTGTCAAATTTTGCCGTAGGAAATCGCTCAGCAACATATTTCCGCTGACTTTGGCCGTCACCGGTTTGCCGTTCACTTCCATGGAGACTTCAGCCATCTCGTCTTTTCCTCCCGAGGCAGGTCAATTTGCATCGTTCTATCTGGCCAAGAATGGCACCTGTTTGTTTCTTCGAGCGACGTTCGCGCGATTATTACATAGATCGATGGCTGGTGAAAATAGCACAGAACGATTTAAATTGTTGACCCGAACAGGCGTTAGGCAAGCTCAACGCGAACGCAGAAATGATGACTTTGCATTGTGGGTCACGCCCGTTTTTTCTGAAAAAATTAGGACTCAAGCATTGAAACCGAATTGTGGTTGCGCTTTTTATTTGACATGCGAATCCATGGAATTCTCAACGCCAAAGCGGGCGCGCTTGTCGGCGAAGACGCAAAGCAGATTGCAAGTGCAATTGAATCCTGCCTC
>CAZMAC010000181.1:0-6346 GCA_964564085.1 uncultured Hyphomicrobiaceae bacterium | reverse complement strand
CCACATCCGACGAGCGGTTCAAATGCTGAACAGCTTTCTCAAGAGCGCGCTGAACTGCATCATCGACATCGGCGCCGGAAAGGCCGCGCCGAATCACAACGCCGCGAAGCGATGCGATGGCGCGGCGCCAATCCTGGTCCGTCGGCTTTGTCATTGGCAACAAGCCGGCGGGCAGCATTGCTTTGCCTCGGCCTGTTCCGCTGAGAAAAACCGTTCAATCATATCCGGGGATTTTTCGGCTGTGGCCGCGAGGGCGGGCGGTGCTTCGGCGGTCACGGGGCCAGTGGCGGCTGCAACCAGATGGTTGACGATCATTGCGACCGGCGGCTTTAAAGATCTCACACCCCGCCACTCCCATTCGCGACAATCAATGCCGTCGCTGCAATTGCAAAGATCGCCGCACTCCAGGCACCGACTCTTAAATCCCGCGGGCTGGATGTCCCGGCCATTCACGCGAAGCGTCGGAGAAAGCGTGAAGCGCTCAGCCTGGGCCTGCTCAATCGAAGTTATATGCAAACGTCTTAAGGTAATAGAATAACCTAGTGCCTTCAGAGCGGGCCTTGCTGCTTCAATTGCCTGATCGACAGCCTGGCCGGTTCCATTGCAACGCTCGCATTGGCTGAGGTCCAGATAGAGAAAGTCAATTTCAATCACTCCGGAACGGTTTTTATCTTCAGTCATCGGTGTCTCCCAATTGCTATCTAATAGGATGACGTTGAGATGCATAAAAGGATGCAAGAATGCCGGCTTCCAAATCATCAGGCGGTTTCCCTATTGATCGGACCGCCAGTTGCGAGGCATTGCACGCTGTGTGAAAAACGAAGTTCGACATCTTAGCCAAAGGCGGAAATTTTCGCGGCATTCAGCATAGATTTGCATGACGCAGGCCGGATTACGCCACCAAATTGTATCGGTGAGCCCAGAAGACAGGCATAATTTTTGCTGCGAGAACAATCGAACCTTATCGTGGGAGAGCAGAATGACAGCGGCAAAGGCGGTGGAAAATCCACGCAGCTTGCTCAAAGGCCTCTTCGACGCGGCCGTCAACGCTGCCGATCCGGCACATTGCTTGACAAGGTTTCTTCCAGCTCCGCCGAAGGGGCGTACAATCGTGGTTGGCGCGGGAAAGGCGGCGGCGTCCATGGCCAAGGCCGTCGAGGACAATTGGCCAGGCGCGCTCGAAGGCATCGTTGTCACACGCTATGGCCATGGGCTTGATTGCGAGCGGATCGAGGTCGTCGAGGCCGCACATCCAGTGCCCGATGATAAGGGACAGGCGGCGGCCCGGCGCATCATGGAGACCGTCCGGGCCCTGAGTGCTGATGATCTTGTCCTTTGCCTGATCTCAGGTGGCGGGTCGTCATTGCTAGCCATGCCGGGGGTCTTGGACGGGCCGGAAGCCCGCATCGAGATTTCACTCGCCGACAAACAGGCGGTCAACAAGGCGCTGCTTCGGTCGGGCGCCAACATCGTCGAAATGAATACGGTGCGCAAACATTTGTCCGGCATCAAGGGCGGACGGCTGGCGACGGCGGCATATCCGGCGCGCATCGTAACGCTCGGCATCTCGGATATTCCTGGAGATGATCCGGCCGTCATCGCTTCGGGGCCGACCTTGCCCGATCCGACGACCGTGGAGGACGCGCTGGCGATCCTGGCAAAGTACTCTATCGATATTCCGGAAAACGTCGCAGCGTTTCTGCGCTCGCCTGCAGCTTCGACGCCCAAGCCCGGCGATCCCGCCTTTGCGAACAGCGAATTCAGAATGATCGCGACGCCGCAATCCTGTCTTGAGGCGGCGGGCTGGCTGGCAAATGAGAGCGGTCTCGATTTCGAAATCCTCGGAGATGCGATTGAGGGCGAAGCACGCGACGTCGCGAATGACCAGGCGGCACGCGCGCTTTCAGAGGCGGGCCGTTTGCAGGCCGGCGATCCCGCAAAAGTCCTGATTTCCGGCGGCGAGACGACGGTGACCGTCAAAGGCAATGGCCGGGGCGGGCGCAATGCGGAATTTCTGCTGGCGCTTGCCATCGCGCTGCAGGGGCGCGCAGGAATTCACGCCGTTGCCTGCGATACGGACGGCATCGATGGCAGCGAGGATAATGCGGGCGCCTATATCGGACCCGACACGCTGGCGCGCGCGGCCGCGATTGGCCTCGACCCTCAAGCCTATCTCGCCAATAATGACGGCTATAGTTTTTTCGAAAGGCTGGGCGACCTGATCAAAACAGGCCCAACGCTTACAAACGTCAATGATTTCCGGGCCATATTCATCGCGGGTGAGCAAAGATGAAGCGCAACCGAAACACCAAGATTATCGCAACGCTTGGCCCCTCCAGCCGAACCCCTGACGTCATTGAAGCGCTCTCTGTCGCGGGCGCCGATGTGTTCCGTCTCAATTTCAGCCACGGCACGCATGAAGATCATCAGAAAGTTCGCGACATTATTCGCGATGTGGAACGCAAAAGCGAAAGGCCGGTCGCGATCATTGCGGATCTGCAAGGCCCGAAATTGCGCATCGGTCAGTTCGCGAATGGAAGCACGAGGTTGAATGCGGGCGACCTTTTTCATGTCGACCTTGACCAACAGCCCGGTGATGAGGTCCGCGCGCCGCTGCCGCATCCGGAGATATTCGCGGCAATCAAGCCTGATGACGAACTCCTGGTCGATGACGGCAAGATGCGGTTTCGTGTGGAAAGCTGCGATGACCGATCCGCCAAGCTAGTCGCTCTGACGAGCGGAACGGTCTCGAACAATAAAGGCGTCAATATTCCGGGCGTTGTCTTGCCAATCGCGGCTTTGACTGAGAAAGATCGGCGCGATCTGGCTTTTGCGCTTGAGCTTGGCGTCGACTGGGTCGCTCAATCCTTTGTTCAGCGTCCGGACGACGTTTTGGAATTGCGCTCGCTCGTCGGCGGTCGCGCGGGCTGCATCGTCAAGCTTGAGAAACCTTCGGCTGTCAGCGAGCTAGACGAAATCATCGCGGCGACAGACGCGGTCATGGTTGCGCGCGGCGATCTTGGCGTCGAGCTGCCGGCCGAGGATGTGCCCGTTCTGCAAAAACTCATCGTGCAGAAATGCCGCGCGGCCGGTAAGCCTGTGATCGTGGCGACACAAATGCTGGAGTCGATGATCTCCTCGCCGACACCAACACGCGCGGAGGCGTCCGATGTCGCGACAGCCGTCTATGACGGCGTTGATGCTGTGATGCTCTCTGCGGAATCGGCGGCTGGTGATTATCCGCTCGAAGCCGTAACGATGATGGACCGCATCATCAAACGCGTCGAGGGTGCCAAGAATTATCGTACACTGATGAATGCTAATGCCGTCGAGCTTGTCGATACCAGTCCCGACGCAATTGCGGCCTGTGCCGCGCTCGCAGCTGAGTCCCTCTCCTCCGCGACGGCGATTGCAACCTATACAAGCTCGGGATCGACAGCGCTGCGTGTCGCCCGCGGCCGGCCTTCCGTGCCAATTTTGGGCCTTTCTCCCGTTCACGAGACGGCGAGGCGGATGGTTCTGGTTTGGGGGCTGCACTGCGTCTGGGCGGAGGACGCGGTCTCTGTCCGGCAAATGGTTGAAAATGCCTGCCGCGTTTCACTGCGGGAAGGCTTCACGCAACCGAATGATCATCTCATTGTGACGGCCGGAATGCCTTTTGGCGAGCCGGGCAAGACGAATTTAATGCGGATCGCCCGCGTGCCGGAATGACGAATCATCAGGCTTTAATGCCGCGTCGAATGATCGAGGCGTTGGCGTGGTGTCCTCACCGGATGACGATCCAGTCAATATCGTCGGCCTTGAGCGAGCGATAGACCAGCCCTCTCAGAATTTTCCGGGTGTTGGAGATATTATCCGCCATGCCCTTGATTTCGACGCTGGATTGCAGCTCTTTGCGGCGGGAGATAAAGACCTTCAGAGCGTCATTCACAAGCGGGACCGTTTCGCGTGTCAGCCTCGACGCTCTGCGGGCTTCTTTGCGGAACTTCAGCTCCGCCAGCCCGTAATGATAGGCCGCCAGCGCACGCTGATACGGCAACAGATGCGGATCTTCCATCACGGCTGTAAACAGCTTGCGCGACTCATCATAAGCCGTTTTACGAAATTCTCGCTTTAGTTTGCTGCCATGAAGATTTCGCGTTGCCTTCATCGCAAGCAATCGCGCCAGGATATAATTATAGACGCGCAAAGCACCGGCCTTGCGTTCCGGCCAGGCCGGATCGGCGCCATTCAAACTCTCATCGCTGGCAAGCGCGATCGCCCCGCGGAGACGGCGCTCGGCCTCGAAATAATTCTTCTTTTCATAGGCGAGGCGCGCCTGGACAAAGGCTTCCAGCGAGCGTAATACGCCCGGCGTCCCGGCTAGGGATTGATCGCGAAGCGTTCCGACCGTGGCCACCGGGTTCAAATCATCATCGAGCTGAAACCCCAAGAATGTCGCATGCGGACTCGGCGCAAAATCGCCGACGGACATGTAGATTTTCCGGGCTTGCGGCAGCATCACCGCCGACATGACGTTATAGGCTTTGACGGAGGTCGCTCCGAAAGGTTGGAAGCGGCCATTGATGTCGTCGTGATTGGCCAGCTGCGTAATGGCTTGAGCAACATCGAAAGCATCGCCGCGCTTGACGCGCGATTGCAAGCGGTCGAACGCCTTCTCCAACGTCGCCATGCGGGTGTGCGTTTCTGAGTATTTATTGTAGCTTGGAAAAAAGGCGTAAGCCTTTTGCTCCCTGTCGTAGACATGGTTGGTTTGCCCGATGGGCTGGTTCTGAGCCCGGCGAACGAGCTTGACGCCGCCCTTGGTGATTTCGATGGTTGCCGCTTCGCCCGTCTTGGCATCGGCAATCAAGATCGTCCAGGTTGCGATCGCTTGATAACGCCTGGCGATCCTGACCGCATCGTCGATCGATCGGGCCTCGCGCAGGATGGTCTGCTGAACGACCGGGGCCAGAGCCGCCTTACGCCGCCGTCTTTTTGGAACGCTGAGAGTTGCATCGGCGGCCCACATCTGATGCAGCGAAACCGTGATACCTTCCGTATTGTAGCCGCTGATCCCGCCGGCGTAGATCAGGCCGGCGGCACCGGTGGCGACGTAGGAAAGATAGGGCCGCCCGTCCCTATCCTCTCCCTCCTCATGAACGACGAATAGCGTTGGAACACGGTTCCAGGACTGCATTAATTCGGCGTCGAGCGTGCGGCCGACAACAAGGCCCTCACGGCTCAAAACAGTGCCCCTCCAGTTCTTTTCGGGAACCGCAAAGGCGGTACAGCCAAACCCTTTGTCGTTGCCCAAAAGTTTCAACCCGCCATTGAGGATCACTTTGAGGACAAGACGGCCCGGGCAGTGTTTCTCCATGGCCCAGATGCTGCCAATCGCGCTGTGCTTATGGTCGACGGCGGTCAAAATATTGTCGAGTTCAATGCCGACGGAGGCCAAACGCAATTGCGCTGTGGGGTATTTGGTAGCGCTCCCAAGGCGCTGGCGGTAGCCCTCTTCGAAAGCGGCAACGCTTTCCTGGAATTCGGGATTTAATGAGTTGAATAATTTTTTGCTGAAACAGGAGATGACGCTTCTCAATGTCGGCCGGAAGGCGCGCTTCTGCTGCGAGAGGCCGAAATCGATCAGATCGATGGACTCCTTGATCGGCCCGATCTCGGCTTCATGCGCCAGCAAATACCCATGCGCACGATTGACTTCGCGCGGCGTGCCTTTGAGGACGGCAACGTTGAAGATCGGAGCCGTATGCCCGGCGCGCGGACGGCATCGATACACGACGCTCTCGCCGGTTCGGTCTTCTGCTTCTGGATTTCCGAAATTGCAGTCATATTCCGCTTTGGGAAGCGTTTGGGCCTGAGCCGAAATCAGCCCAAGCGAAATGAAAACAAAGCTCAAAAACGTCGCGTATAACAACCGCATGGGCGTTCCTGTGACCGGGCTGGAAATTCAATGACCGCAGCAATTATTGTTCATCCGTTGGCGAAAGTGAAATACTCGTTGGCTGGCGTTGGCTGGGCTGGGGAGAGTGCCGCATCTGTGCGTTCTGACTTCAGCCTCACCGGATTTGCGTACAAACGTGTCCTCATCCATTCTGTTCATGCTATAAAACGTTGAGATAACGCCCGCCCTCACCGAGAAAATCATCGCCTTCCCCATGTCACAACAGTCTATTCTCTTCGCCCTGTTAGCCGTCGTTCTTGCGCTCCTGATCTGGGGGCGGTGGCGTTATGACTTTGTCGCGTTCGGCGCGCTTCTGGCGGCGCTGCTGCTCGGCATCATACCGGCCGATCAGGACTTTGACGGTTTCGTTCTTCCCGCAACGATCATTATTGCGCTGGTGCTTAT
>CAZMAC010000180.1:0-6385 GCA_964564085.1 uncultured Hyphomicrobiaceae bacterium | reverse complement strand
GCGAGCCATCGCTGAACCCCTAACTTCGGTTTTTTTGCCGTGTGCGTGTGGATAAGATGTGCACAAGAAAAGGCCTTGCCCAATCTGTTTTTAAGCGAGGCCATCCGTAAAAGCCACAAGTAAAGCCAGCTCCGTTGGGCGTCAACGAAATTTGAGATCAAAAATGATCGTTTTTGCGCTTCATTATTTGCATTTATTACTCTATATTGGATTTCCAAGAAATCATATTACTTCGAGCCCATGTGAGCTGTCGTTTGGCGTAGCGGCGCGTTTCGGTCTTGGCGTTCTCAAGCGCTGCCTCCCATGTGAGCAGCCCGTCAATAAAAGCCGTAAAAGGACGGACGCCAAGCGCGCGCATGATCGGTAGCGACGGGTCAAGCCGCAGGTCACGTAGGCACCGGATTTCGTCGAGCGCGCCCGCCTCCACCATCCGGTCGAGCCTCACATTGCACCGCGCATAAAGCGTCTCGCGCGGCGGGGACAGATAGATGCGCTCAGCGTCGTCCGCCTGCAGGAGCGGTTTGCCTGCGACCTGTTGCCAGTCGAGCAGCGACTGTCCGCTCGCGTCCAGAACTTCGAGTGCGCGGACAATGCGCTGCGGGTCCGATGGTGCAATCCGTTCCGCCATTGCCGGATCGCGGCTTTGCAATATGCCGTGAAGCTCCGTGCTTTGCTTGGTCTCTGCCGCGCTGCGCCAAAGTTCGCGCACGGCATCGGGGATGTCGGGAACGGGGGACAGCCCCTCCAGCAGCGATTTGAAGTATAGCCCCGTCCCGCCAACGATAATCAGCGGCGGGCCTTTTTGCCGGGCCGCCTCGATCAGTGGCGCAACGTCGTCGAGCCAAGCGGCAACGGAATAAGGCTCTGAAGCAGCCCGAAACCCGTAAAGCCTGTGCGGAACCACTGTCTCATCGGCCTCGCTCGGCCGCGCCGTCAATATTCGCAGCTCATTATAAACCTGCATCGAGTCCGCATTGACGACGGCACCGCCTCGCTCACGCGCCAGACGCATTGCGAGAGAAGATTTGCCACTCGCTGTCGGACCTGCGAGAAGAATGATGTTTTTTGTTCGATCTGAGATCATTTTATTAAGGGCCATGACCGGCACGGTCGTGAAAAACAGAGTGCTGGAATCGCCAGCCTCATGCGTTTAATAAAGGACGCCCTTACGCGAATGCGCAAATGAATGTGCCGGATTAGACGTTCTTTTAAGGCTGGCTCTTCATGAAGTATGCGTGAACCTTGCCACCTGTGTCATAAATTTGATGAAAGTCTTTCAATCGGAGGCCTTTCCATCTTAGATAGGCGCGTGTCGGGCACAATCACAGCCCGCTCCGGCATGCTCGCCAAGATTGCAATTGGTCAATAAGGCTTTAAACAAACGGGAATATGTCTCACGTTTTAACATTAGTCGTTAAGCTAGGGTCGCAAGACTGGATCTCTCCCATCGCGGATGACCTGAGCACGGCGATCAAGGCAAGCCATCAACCGATCTGGCTGTCGCCCGAGGCTTGCGACATCGTTTTTCGACCCGCCGATGAGGAGGCCTTGGCAGAGGCGCAAGCTGCCGTCGACGCCATTCCCGCGGCAGCGCAGACCGACAGCTTTATCCAGCCTGTCGAGGGCCGGCGCAAGCGTATGCTGGTCGCCGATATGGACTCAACGATCATTCAGCAGGAGTCTCTCGACGAGGTCGCGGCTGAAGCGGGCATCGGGCCGAAAATTGCGACGATCACGGAGCGCGCCATGCACGGCGAGCTGGTCTTCGAAGATGCGCTCAGGGAGCGGATCGCCCTTTTAAACGGCATTCCCGAAGCGCTGCTGCAAGAGGTGCTCGACAAAACGATCACCCTTACGGCGGGCGCGCGCGAATTGGCAATGACCATGCGCGCCAATGGCGGGCGCGCAGTGCTCGTCTCGGGGGGCTTTACAATTTTCACAAGCGCGGTGGCGAAGCGCGCCGGTTTCGACGTTGACTACGCCAATCGCTTCGTGATCGAGAATGGCGAGATTGCTGGTGTTGCCGATCCCATTCTCGGACGCGATGGCAAGCTGAAAGCGATGGAAAAGGAAGCAGAGCGCGCCGGTATGGGGCTAAGTGAGATCGTTGCAGTCGGCGATGGCGCGAACGATGCGGTCATGCTAAAGGCTGCTGGGCTTGGCGTCGCCTTCCGTGCAAAGCCGGTCGTCGCGGCCGAAGCCGATGTCAGGATCGAGCACGGGGATTTAACCGCGCTGCTCTTTATTCAAGGTTATCGAAAAAAAGATTTTGTTTCACAGATTTGAGGGATTTCTGCCGTGAATATTTGCATGATCGGAGCGGGTTATGTGGGCTTGGTTTCCGCTGTTTGTTTTTCCGAATTTGGCTGGACCGTTAATTGTGTCGATAAAGACCCCGATAAGATCGACAGACTACGTCGGGGCGAAATTCCGATTTACGAACCGGGCCTTGAAGAGCTTCTGGCGCGCAACGCGGAAAAGGGACGGATTCATTTCTTTACCGACCTTGCCCAGCCCGCCCGCGACGCCGAGCTTGTCTTTCTTGCCGTCGGAACCCCGATGCGCCGCGGCGACGGCTATGCGGATTTGAGCTATGTCTATGCAGCGGTCGAGGAGCTAGCGCCGCATCTGAATGACTTCACGGTCATCACAACGAAATCGACCGTCCCGGTCGGGACCAGCCGGGAGATCGAGCGCCGCATTCGCAAGCTCCGTCCCGAGGCTGATTTTGCCGTGTGTTCGAACCCAGAATTCTTGCGGGAAGGCTCGGCCATTCAGGACTTCACCCACCCGGACCGCGTTTTGGTTGGCGTCGATGACGACGGCCGCGCGCGTACCATCATGGAACGCGTCTATGAGCCTTTGCGGCTTCGCAACGCGCCAATCCTGTTCGTAAGCCGGGAGTCGGCGGAATTGGCGAAATATTCAGCGAACGCCTTTCTCGCCATGAAAATCAGCTTCATCAATGAAATCGCTGATGTGTGTGACGAGGTTGGCGCGAATGTCCAGGAGGTTGCCACGGCCATCGGGTCCGACCGGCGGATCGGCGATAAATTCCTGCATCCCGGCCCCGGCTATGGCGGGTCCTGCTTTCCGAAGGACGTCTCCGCCTTGATCCGTACGGCCCGCGAGGCGCGCAGCCCGGTTACGCTGATCGAACAGGTCGAGAAGATCAACAATGAGCGCAAGATCGCGATGGCAGCGCGGGTTGAAAAAGCCGCCGGCGGCAGCGTGCGCGACAAGACCATTGCGGTGTTCGGGGTAACATTTAAACCAAATACGGACGATATGCGCGACGCGCCAAGCCTTGTCGTTCTACCCTTACTGGCCGAGCGCGGCGCAAGGCTTCGGGTCTATGATCCGCAGGGGCGAAAACAGGCCGAGCCGCTCCTGCCGGACATCGAGTGGTGTGGAAGTGCGCTTGAGGCGGCAAAAGACGCCGATCTCGCCGTCGTTCTAACGGAGTGGAACGAGTTCCGGGCGCTTGACCTGTGGTCCTTGAAAGAACAGATGCGCGGCAATCATCTGGTTGATCTGCGCAATGTTTTCAGGGCCGATTATGCGCAGCAATGCGGTTTCGACTATTGCAGCATTGGCAGACCGCAAGGGCCTGAAGAAGCGACCGCTGGCTAGACCTGAAGGCTTTGATCACTGACCAGCAGCGTTTGCCGGGCTGTTTTTTGCGCGCCCGTTCCCGTCTTTGGCGAATGCAACGGCGCAAAAATCATCCGGTGCAGCGCGTAAGGTGCTGACCAAATCGGGGCTAGGAAACCATTCCCAGTTGTCGTCACTCAGCCTGTTGAATTTTGCAATCGCGCGGCGGCTTTTCCGCCCCCAAAGCCCGTCGACCTTCGCCTCGTAACAGCCAAGGCGCGTAAGTTCGCGCTGTGTCGCCTTTTTCAGTTCGAACAGCGGGAGGTCCTCCAGGGCAGGATCGATTTCCTCAGCGCTTGCGGAGGACGGAATATGCGAGGCCGCAACGTCTTCCGAATCTGCATCCGCCGTCCGGGCTTCGATAAGCTCATTCTCATCTTCTTTTGGGATACACTCCGCGACATCCGAAAGAATTTCTGCTGTCCCGATCGCGTCATACTCGGCTTTGAGACGCGACTCCCATTCGCCGGAACTGGCGGCAGACGCTACAGCCTGCTCCGCTGCGTCATTAGAGACAGCCGGCTGTATCGTCGAAAGCGCGGGATGACGGCTTAACTTGCTTTTGGGAGCGTAAAAATATGCCGCGATGGCAAGTGTGAAAACAATCAAACTAAAGCGATACATACCCGGCATCCTCTCGCGCGGAGTTCTCAAATGCAGGGCCTAGCAGACCGGGGCTGCCCCATATGCCGCCTGTCCTGGCCGTTCAAAACAAAGGAATTCTGCGTACCAATCGTGGTTTTAACTTAAACAGCGAACAGTTTATCCACAGGCATTTCACAAGATCAAGCGATAGCCTGGCTACCGCCGTCTAGAAGTAGTGGGTTAATGTTAAGTTTTCGTTTACACACACGAATCAGTTAGATTCTCACCCGAGGGGGCCAAAGCGTTCGCTGACTTTATGCACGCTTCCGGTGTACAAATGCTTCATGCGGCGGAGCATCATTTGAAAGCCGGGGAAATCTGCGGGGATAATTGCAGCCATAAGTGCTGTATGAGCGGCGAAAAAGTGGCCAAATAAAAATTGAATCGCTTGTTCATCGTATAGGCAGGCTGCCTAATGCGATTCTGAAAAGCTGTGTAAATAGCAACGGCATGAATGGCCGCGCTACACGCCCCTTTGGATGCATCAGAGCCGTAAAAAACGGCCAGAATGGAAAAGGGGGCAGTTATGCGGCATGTATTTGGCGTGGTCGGTTGCTTGGCGGCATTGAGTCTGCTTTGCGTATCCGGCGCCATGAATTGGCAGTTCGGTTATAGTCTGGGAAAGACAGAATTTGACTCTCACATCTTTGGCGTTGCGAGCATCGCAGCGGATGGGTTGAAGGCGCTTTTACCTTTCTTTATTTTTGCAGCCTGGCGTCAGCGCAACTGGTCACAGGCCTTGGGCGGCACCGCGCTTTGGGTCGTCTGTATTCTTTATGCGGTAACCTCCGCTCTTGGTTTTGCGGCTCTCAACCGTTCGGATACGGCCGGAACACGGACGATTCAGGCTGAGAAATATGAAGATGTTCGCGGCCAACTCGACAGGATCGCGAAACAGCAAAGTTGGCTCGAAAAACACCGTGCAGTCAGCATGGTCGAAGCTGAACTGAAGGCGGCTCAGCAAAATTACCGCTGGGAAAGCACGAAGGGCTGCACGGATGCAACTGTCAGCCTCAGCCGCGAATTTTGTGAAAGCTATCATAAGCTTGAGGCCGAGCTGGCCGCAGCCAGGAAAAACGATACGCTTGAAAAGCAAGCGGACGGTTTGCGCGCTCAGCTTAGCGGATTTGGCGGCCTGGCGGCTGTCAAAATTTCCGACCCTCAAGCTAATTTCATTTCCCGGCTGCTCGGCATCGATATCAGCCAGGTGGAAACCGGACTGACCATTCTGATCACGATGCTCGTCGAACTCGGCTCCAGCCTTGGCCTTTATGTTTCCACCAGCGTCTGGCGTGTTCATGAGCATGTCAGGAAGCTCGCACCTGAGCCTGTGAAGGTCGTGGAGATTACGCCGCCCCCACAGATGCAACAGCCGCCTAAGCCAGCGCAACTCGCTCTGCCGCGAAGCGATATTGAGTTTTATTTCGAAGATCGGATTCGCCAGGATGACGGAGCCAGCATAACCGCGCTTTCGCTTTACGACAATTATTGCGACTGGTGCGAAGCGAGCGGCCGACAGCCGGTCGGCTTGCCGATCTTCAGTCGGCAGATTACCGATTTCGGCGTGCAAAAGGCCAAGATTGCCGGAAAGATTCGCTATATCGGCATTCGCGTATCAGGTATGGGTGAGGAAGAAGAAAGCGGCGATATGGCTGCCGTGTCGTAAGCATTTGCCGCTCTTATTTGGAAAAAGGCTGGCCCCGCGTCGGCCTTTTTTCGCTAGAGCGCTTTCGGGCGAAGTGGATACCGGTTCGCCGCTCGGAAAGCGCAGTAAAATAAATGGTTAGAGCATTTGGAGTGAGCCTACGCGAACGGAAAATGCTCTAAGTCTCAATTTCATCCAACCATTCGAAATCGGCGCCAATAAATGCGTTGAAGTTCGAAAGCTGGGTCTCATGCAGACGGATGATATGCTCTTGGGAGCCGCCGATAAGGCAAGCAAAACGGTAGCCGCCGCCCAGCTCGCGCATTAGCTCGGCGAATTTTTTGAGCAACTCGAAATTGAGCGATTTACCTTCTACCGTAAACGGCCAGCGAAAGAGCTGTCCCTTCAGCTTGAAAATCAATTCGCGGTGGCGATAGGGCA
>CAZMAC010000179.1:0-6416 GCA_964564085.1 uncultured Hyphomicrobiaceae bacterium | reverse complement strand
GGTAGCGCGTCCATAGCGCATCGATTGCAAACAGCGTGCTATTTTCTGCAGGCTGCAGCAGTCAATCCTTTGCAAGCCGGTTTCGTGTTAAAGACAGGCGCAAACCAAGCTTGTTCAATCAGCCTTGCAAATTGTATCACCTAGAGGTTCGAATCTAACGCTTCGAACCACGTCGTTTTTTGCTGATGGATCGAATTGACATGACATTTCAAGCGCTTACCTCGATTTTATCTAATGGTGGAAGGGACTTAAAGGTCATGTTCGATCCACTAGAGCAATGCGCGTCCAATTGGACGCGGACAGTTGTTCTACCCCTTTTAGATAGATCAACTTCACTGCATGCGAGTGATTCCAATTGAACGCAGGTTGATCTAATGGAGCAATTCGGAGTGGTCCCTCCTGAAATTAACGAAGCACGCATTCCGCCTGGCATCCGGATTTATGCGATTGGCGACATTCACGGCCGGCTGGATTTGCTCCACGCGCTTCTTGGGATGATCCTTGCCAGGGAAGCCGAGTCCCCTTCCCAACATCCCGCATTGATTTTCCTGGGGGATTATGTGGACCGTGGGCCTGATAGCCGGGGCGTCATCGACTTTTTGCTTAATGAATTGCCGGATGAATTTCAGAAGATTTTTCTGCGGGGCAATCATGAAGCGATGTTGCTCGGCGCATTGGAAAATCCGGATATTTTCGATGTTTGGGCAACGAATGGCGGCATCGCCTCGGCTCAGTCTTATGGAGTCAATGTCGCGGTTGCGAAATCCTATAGTGCCGAGCAAACAGCTTCGATTCTGGGCCAATTAGAGCAACTCATTCCTCAATCCCATTACGAGTTTCTAAGGGCTCTTCAACTTTGGGCGAAGGTTGGCGATTATTTCTTCGTACATGCCGGAGTGCGGCCCGGCATCCCGCTTCGCGAACAATTTGAGAGCGACTGCCTATTTATCCGGGATGAATTTCTCCGCCACGAAGGGCGTTTTGAGAAAATTATCGTTCACGGGCATACGCCTGTTCGGACCCCCGATATCCGTCAAAATCGGATCGGCATCGATACGGGCGCCGTTTTCACAGGTCGCCTGACCGCGCTTTGCCTGGAAGGCCGAACAAAAAAATTTCTGATGACGAATAGTTGAGCCGCGTTAAAGCGTTTCCAGGCGAAGTGGACACCGGTTCGCCGTCCTGAAACGCGACAAAACTAGAGCGCTTTCAGGCGAAGTAGATACCGGTTCGCAGCTCGGAAAGCGCGATAAAACAAATAGTTAGGGCCGACGTCCTGATTCAATCAGGGCGGAGAAGGCTCTAAGAGTTAAAGCCGCTCGAGCGATTCCGCGAAAAGCGAAACGACTCTAGCCGGTTTGACGTTCCCGTGTGTGACGCAGGCGTTCAAGGAGTGTCTGTGTTGTGCCTGCGTCGGACGTCGACGGAGATGCCGGCTCTGAACCTTCCGCCGACTCATCGCCGGCTTTCTGCGCTGTCGCGCCGTCTTTGTTTTGCTTCTCTTCATCGGCCTGAGAAGCTGTCGCGGAAGAAGGATCGACCACCTCAGACGAGCGCCCATCTAAAATTTCACGGAAAACTTTGTCCAGCTTGGGTTCTGCCCTTGCCGTTTCCGCTTTTTCAGCTTCTGGGCCAGACGTCGCCGATAGCTCAGCGCTATTTTCGGCAACAAGATCATCCTCTTGCCCGGAAATTTCGGTCTCCGACGGCTCCGCTGCCGAGTTGTCCTGTTGTTCCGTCACGGATTGATTGACGCTGCGGTTTAGCAGACTCCTGAGAGCATGACGTTGCTCTTGCCGTTCTTGGCCTCCACTGCCATCGTTGCTTGCAGAGTCAGGATTAGAGTTTTCCGCAGCTGTTAATGAGCGGTCGAGTAAGGCTGCTCTGGCCGGTTTTGCAGGTTCCGGCTTTTCTCCCAAAGAATTCGGGTCAATTTCCTGTTTGCTCAGCTTTTTAGACTGAGCTCGATCGTCATTCAAAACCTTGGCGGAATCGGAAGCGGAGGAGACTGGCTTTGCTGGTCTAATACCAGGCCATGGTTGAGGTCGTGCTCCGGAGAAAGAGGCGGCGGCGCTGGTGCTCGGCGAAACAGGCCTGCTGCCTGCGCGCTCATCTGCCTTCGGCTGCTCTTGCCTGACGGCATGATACGACCCCGCAGCATGCCGGTCTGTGGCAACTGCCGATGACATCATGCGTTCGGCAAGCTGCTGCATTTCCCTTTTCAGCAAGGCAATTTGCTGGTTTTCGCGTTCCTGGGCGAGCACTAGCTGCTCACGCATCTTTGACATTTCAAGGTTGAGGCGGTCATTTTCGGATCGATAATCGTCTGACGTCCATAGCGATGGGCCACGTTTGGAGCGGCCCGCCAAATCCGACCCACTTCTTTCAAGCATTTCGCGCAGCTTTCGAATTTCATCCTGCTGGAGATTGGCCGAGCGCTGCACCGTTGCCAGTGTTTCCTCGCGGCGTAAAAGCTTATTATTCAGATCCGCAATCTCAAGCGCGCGGTCGTCCAATGCCGCCAAGGCCATTGCGGCCTTGTTTTCCAGTTCGGGAAAGCGTTTCCGGATCGTGCTTTCGAACACGTTCGCTGCATTCTTGCGTTCTTCAAGCTGGGTATTGAGCGCTGCAATCCTGCTATTGAGCTCTGCGATTTGCATTTGCAGCTTGCTGATGTCGACAAGCTGGTTGGCTGACTTGTCGCGCGCTTGATTAAGCGCTGACTCCAGCCGTCGTAGCCGTATCGCATAAGATGCCCGCAGCAAATCCTTATCGGCTTCGATTTCCGACAAGGACATCGGCATGGTCGACTCAAGGCGCTTTGTCGTAAGGCGGACGGCGCGGTGCCAGATTGTAGGCGCCAGCAAAAAGGCGATCAGACCGCCAATGCAAAAGCCCAGCATGATCAGCAACGCATACTCGATCATGTTTTGAGAGCCCTTCTCATGCCAGGCGGGGTCCGAAAATCATGCTACAAACTCCGATCGCTCACCGGCTTTTGCAAACTAGGCGGCGGCACCCCTTGACCATCCGCCAGCTGGACGAATTAAAACGGATTCCACGTAGGAGCCCGTGTATATTTAAGATATCCGACATTAGCACCGAGCCGAAGGCCGACGCCAGAGCGGATCGGTGCAAGCACCATATCGTCATAGGATTGGAATGTAATTCCTACGCCGCCGACTAAATAGGCGGACCCATCGACCCCTGCAAAGCGATTATAGATCTGGTCCACATGGCGAAGATTGTAAACCAGGATCAGCGTCTTTGAACCCTCTGCGCCGAAGTCGTAGCCCAGCGAAGGCCCCTGCCAATAGACCCGATGCGTGCCGGCATTTTTGGTGTGAAGCGTGCCTTCGCCGTATCGCAGACCGGCTACAAAGGCGCCGCCCGCTTCTTCGCCTAAAATATAACCGTTTGGCCGACCTTGTCTGCTAAAGGCATATTCAACGACTTTGGCAAGCCCCTTGGAAACACCGCCGAAGAAACGGTGTCCAGCTGCGACAATCTCGCTGGATGAATAGCTGTCGTCGTCCTCATAGACCGGCGGTGAATTGTCATAATTATTTGGGGCGCCATAGTCGCGCGGTGGCGGCGGATTTCCACGTGTGGCCGCGGTCCGTTCGTCATTCTGCGTTCCGTCATACCGAGTATCATAGCCGTTCTGGCTTGGCGCCGCAGGTTGGGCAGTCCCGTTATACCCGCCATTGGCGTCTTGCGGAGGCGAAATTTTTTGTGGTGCGCCCGGCTGATCCGCCTGCGCCCCGCCGCCCTGGCCACGCTGCCAGGGGGGCAGATAATCTTCGTTTTGTGTTTGCTGGGCGAGCTGGTAAGGGCCAGTTTGCGGCAGCGGAGCCTGAGCCGAAGCCGGCTGGGTCATCAGTGCGCTAAAAAGAAACACTGAAAGAATGGCAATGCTGAAAGAGTCCATTTGTTTCATTTGAGTCGCCCCTTTTCACCTTCCTACCACTAAAGCTGGAAAGTTTCACTTTGGTTTCCGAGCGCTTAATCCATCAATGATTCGATCGGCTTCGTATTTAATCCAGAATTGCCACTAAACTTTGGCCGCTCGAAAGTCCAGCTTGGATAAGTGCCGGCCCCACGCGACAAATCCGGTATTGAGGAAATTTCGTTCCGCTTTTCCGTAAGTTAACACGCTACCGTCTTCCGCCAGCACAGTCCCTCCGGCCGCCGCAAGAATTGCCTGGCCCGCAGCCGTATCCCATTCGGAGGTCGGCGCAAGACGTGGGTAAATATCGGCTTTGCCTTCGGCCAAAACACAGAATTTCAATGACGAGCTGAACTGCAACGTTTCGCCCACATTCAGCCTTTCGATGAAATGCGAAGTTTTTTCATTCATATGAGACCGGCTCGCGAGCACGCTCAAAGCATTTGGATCTGGGTCTCTCGTGTGAAGCGGCGTCGGGTTTAGATTTTCGGCCGGTTTGCTGCGCGAAGGCGGCAGGTTTGCCGAGACGGCTTTATCGCGGGCGGGCGTGAAATAGAGCCGCTCGCTTGCCGGGACATAAATGAGCCCAAAGACGGGTTCGTGCTCTCTGATGAGCCCAATATTGACGGTGAAATCCTGACCGCCCCGGACAAAATCCCGCGTTCCGTCCAGCGGATCGACGAGAAAAAAGGGTGCGCCGGGATCGAACCCATCGGCGAGCCCTCCAACCGACTCCTCGGCAACCACCATGATACCCGGCGCAAGCCGTGCCAGATCGTTGAGAATCAGCTCCTCGGCTGCACGGTCCGCATTCGTCACCGGACTGCCATCTTGCTTATAATTTACCTCTGAATCGGCGTCTCGATAGCGCAAAATAAGTTCGCCGGCGCTTTGGGCTGTGTGTATCAATGCCTCGGACAGGTCTCCGAAATCATCATCCTGCATAAATTTGTCCTGAATTATTTGCTGCACCAAGCAAGAGCTATAGCGCGGTGCGCGCCAATAGCATAGCTTCGCCGCGGCGATTCGTACCGTAAAACCCCTTTGAAAATTCAGTACCGTCTGTTATCCACGGTCTGCATTTCGAAAAAACATTTTGATAACAATTTGTTACGAAAAATCATGACATGACAGTGGAAGTTGCGCAGTCTCACGGCTATGAGCAGCGTGACATCGCGTTATTGTAAGCGGTATTTTTTCAATCCTTAGCGAATTTTGAGGGGGCCTACCATGTCGGATGTCGCGGTTCTTGATGACCTTCATTTCACGGCATTCATGTCGAGCAAGATCTGCCACGATCTCGTCGGCCCGGTCGGCGCGATCAATAATGGGCTGGAGCTTTTAGAAGAAGAAAGCGACGAGGAAACCCGGGCCTATGCGCTCGAACTCATTCAATACAGCGCGTCCGTTGCCAGTGCGCGGCTCGAATATGCCCGGCTCGCATTTGGCGCTTCTTCCGCGCTCGGCAGCGATGTCGACCTCGGCCATGCGGGCAATGTCGCCAAAGCCTTCGTTGAGGAAAACAAGCACAAGCTGCATTGGTCGGCCTTTCCCGGCGGCATCGACAAAACCAAAGTCCGCCTGCTGCTCACGCTCACGGCTATCGCCATGACATCGATTCCGGCTGGGGGCGATATGAAAGTGACCGTCTCCGGCGATGCGGAGACGACAAAATTCGAGATCCGCTGCACCGGTCGCGGCGCGCGTATCCCGGAAGGTTTCAGCGATATGCTTTCCGGCAAAACGGGCGATATCGATCCCCGCTCCGTCATCAGTTATTATGCAGCCCGGCTGGCTGATACATGCGCGATGCCGTTAACGGTTCGGAAAGAGGGCCCGAATATTGTCTTTATTGCAGAAAGCAATCAATAACGAAGGCTCGCAGGACAGCGTTTTGTCCGCGATGCCAATCTGGAGTCTTGTTTCCCGTGTTGCGTCAGTTCGTATCCAGATTCTACCCGAAAAAGCTTTGCCTTATCGCCGATAGCAGCGTCGTTATCAGAAACGCTGCGGCCTCGATCCTGTCGGATCTGCGCTTTCAGATCGCTGAGGCGGAAGATAAGGTCGAAGCGCTCACGAAATGCCGCCAGCGCCGACCCGATGCGATATTGCTCGATGGCACAATGGCGCGTGTTGATGGCTTTGATTTCCAGCGCAGCTTAGCCGGGAAAAGCGGCAGGGCTGGCCCAAAGATCATATTATGTACGTCAGAGCGCGACCCATCTCAAATCGCCCAAGCCATCGATGCCGGCGCCCATGAATACGTCATCAAACCTTTTGACCGAACAATCCTGACCGCCAAACTCGAAAAGCTCGGACTGACCACGTAACCGGGAAGTTCCGCAGGAAGATTTGAGCCTTTAGGCGATTAAAGGGACTATAGTCAGGACGTAAAAATACGTGGCGGAGAGAGAGGGATTCGAACCCTCGGAACGCTTGCGCGCTCAACGGTTTTCGAGACCGCCCC
>CAZMAC010000178.1:2072-6446 GCA_964564085.1 uncultured Hyphomicrobiaceae bacterium | reverse complement strand
CAGAATTTTTCGAACTGTCCTGGCGTAACGTTCGAGCGCCGCCGCCCGATGGCGTAATATTGCTCGAATTCGGTGAAGATCGCGCTTTGAAATTCGGTAAGGAACCGGGGCACATTCACGCGCGAACGCAGCCCTGTCAAAATGCTTCTGGGGTAATGATAGCCATTATGGATGCGTGCCTGATTGTTGTAGGAGGCTCGCTGCATCAGATCTGCTTCACGTTCAATAATGGCAATGCGCGCGTCCGGCTCAATATCAGCAAGTCTGAGCGCAACATAGCAGCCATAAATCCCTCCACCGACGATAATATGCGTGTAGTCCATAAATGCTGCACGGCCTCCTTTATCGAGCCATCGCCGAGCTTGGCGTTTTAAAGCGGCGCATCTCGTGCTTGAGTTCTGAGACGCCGGACAAATACAGCAGTGAGAGATTAATGAGGCGCGCGCCCGATTTCGAGTCAGGCTGATCGACCCAATCGACGGGCATGTCGAGGATTTTTGCGCCGATCCATTCAGCGCGCACGGCAAGTTGTGTGACGAAAAACCAGTCATCGGAAAATGGGAATTGCGCAGCCATCTTATCGTAAAGCGTGCGGCGGATGAATTTGAAGCCGCACATGGCGTCTGAAAATGAAACGCCAAGGCGGGCGTGAAGCAGTCTGTTAAAGGCCCGGGAGGCAACAGCGCGGAATATCGTCCGGTTTTTAACCGAAGCGCCAGGCTTCAGACGCGAGCCGAGATAAAGATCGTAATCGGCCCCGGCGGCAATCAAATCGTGGACTTCCTTTAAATGTTTAAGGTCCGTGGCCAGATCGACATCCATATATCCGCAGAAATCGGCATCGGACCGGCCCCAGGCGGTTTTGAGCGCCAGGCCGAAACCGCGTCTGCCGACCTTGAGATAGGTGACCTTTTCATAACGCGCGGCCAGTGCTTTGCCGATCTCCGGCGTTCGATCCGCCGAGCCATTATCGGCGATGCAGAATTCCCGGATATCAACACCTTCGGCCGCGCAGAAGTCGATAGTCCGCTCCACCGAGGCGGCAAGCTGTTTTTCCTCGTTCAGGACCGGAAAGGTCACATGTATTTTCGGCGCCGTTTTCATGGTTTGCCAGGACATATAGCGTGAAGAAGTTGCGCTAAAGTGTGGACGAACATAAAAAATCTGTAACAAGACATGACAGGCTCGTCCATCGGGGGATTTTGAGGCAAATCTTATGAATGACGCCCAATAGCCGGTGTCAGTGGCGTAATGTGGTCTTTACGCAACTTTCTGGCGTTTGAGAGATCAGTTCGATGGCCGTTTCAGCTTCGTCAAATGTTAAAATCGGATCGAGGATGCCGTCCGGTGTTATGGTTTTTGCCTGAAAATCCAGACGAACCTGCCGCTGTAGATCCTTAGCGTATAATGGTGGGTGGCCTCTTGTCGGATTTTTCCAGGCCAAGGCAGGCAGGGAGGCCAGAAGCGTGATCCGGTTATGGAAAAACTCTTCACCCAGATTAAACCGGGAGTCACCAGCCCCATAAAAGCCGACGCAGACAACGCGCCCGCATTGCTTCACGGCACGGATTGCCTGGTGCAGTGTTCCGAGATTGCCTGAGCATTCGATCGCCGCGTGGGCTCCGCCGGATTTCTGCTTGATGAGCTTGGCAAGATCATCGTGATCGACGGCGTTGTAGACCTCTGCTGCGCCGTAACGGGAGGCGAGATCCCGGCGTTTTGCAAAGCTTGAGGCAGCAACAACCCGCGCCCCGCACGCGACGCAATATTGCACGACGAACAGCCCGATCGCGCCAAGGCCAGTGACGAAGACGGTTTCGTCCCGCTCAATCGCGCCGTCGATCACGGCACCCAGGGCGAAACTGGCTGGATCGATACACAACGCCGCCTCCGGGCTGAGCGAGCCGAGAGGTTCAACTTGACTTGCCGGAAACATATGGCGGTCGGCAATCGGCGCCCATGCATAGATAGTTTGCCCTTGCGTGAAATTGCTGACTTCGCTACCAGCCCATTCGACTTCGCCCGTTATCATGCTGCCCATCGGTCGCGGATAGAAATCACTGGAAGCGGTACGATCTTCGAAAAGCCTGAGCTGTGGATCAAAGGTCTGGTGAGCAAAGGGGCTGCGACCGGAATAGGCCATCATTTCCGTGCCATGTTTGAAGGTCGAAAATGCCGGACGTATGACGATGTCGCTGGGGCCGGGATCGGGCAGATCGCGCACCTGAAAACGCGCATCGCCCGGCGCGAGGATCGTGAGGATTTTCTGACGCAAGGGCGGCATGAGGTGGACCGTATTTTTGGCGCGTCTTCGATCAAGCGGTTCTTAGTCTGACGTGGGGAATCTGGGTGACCTCCCGCGAGCCTCGATATTAAGAAGCGAGCGCTTTCCGGTTGAAAAGGACCGATTTACGGCTCGATCGCACGGCGAGGCTTATCGCAACTCCGCACAGAAACGCTGAATGCGCTGGCAGGCTTCCTCCAGCGCCTCGGTCGAGGTTGCGTAGGAGACGCGGAAGAATGGCGATAGCCCGAACGCTGCGCCATGCACGACGGCAACGCCTGTCTCTTCCAAAAGCGCCGTGACGAAATCCTCATCCGTCTCGATCCGTTTGCCCTTGGCGGTCGTCTTCCCGATACAGCCCTGACAGGAGGGGTAGACATAAAACGCACCTTCCGGCGTCGGACAATCGATCCCGCTGGCCTGGTTGAGCATCGATACGACCAGATCGCGCCGGTCTTTGAAGACTTTCGCGCGCTCCTTCAAAAAGTCCTGCGGACCATTCAGCGCTTCGACGGAGGCCCATTGGCTGACCGAAGAGGGGTTGGACGTCGATTGCGATTGCAGCTTGGTCATCGCCTTGATCAGAACTTCCGGGCCGGCGCAATAGCCGATCCGCCAGCCGGTCATCGCATAAGCTTTCGAGACGCCGTTCATCGTCAGGGTGCGGTCGTAAAGAGCAGGCTCTATCTCAGCGGGCGTTACGAATTGGTAATCGTCATAGACGAGATGCTCATACATGTCGTCAGTCAGGATGTAGACATGCGGATGACGCATCAGCACATCGGTCACGGCCTTCAGTTCGTCACGTGTGTAAGCTGCGCCCGAGGGGTTTGAGGGATGGTTGAAGATCAGCCATTTCGTCTTCGGCGTAATCTTGGCTTCAAGTGCATCGGCCCGCAGCTTGAAGTTATCCTCAAGGGTTGTGGGAACGATAACAGGCGTTCCAGCGACAAGTTGCACGATATCGGGATAGGACACCCAGTAGGGCGCCGGGATAACGACCTCATCGCCTGGTTTGCGCGTGGCCATCATGGCGTTGAAAATCACCTTTTTCCCGCCTGGCGCGACCATGACCTGGCTCGGCTTGTAGCTCAGCCCATTCTCGCGCTCGAATTTGCAGCAGATGGCTTCTTTCAGCTCCGGAATACCGTCGACATTGGTGTATTTCGTCTTGCCCTCGCGGATCGCATTGATCGCAGCTTCCTTGATGTTGTCGGGCGTGTCGAAATCTGGTTCGCCCGCGCCAAGCCCGATCACGTCCTGTCCGGCGGCTTTCAGCTCGCGCGCCTTGGTGGTGACGGCGATGGTCTGGGATGGCTGTACACGGCCAAGCGCGTCGGCGATCAGGCCCATTGGAACCTCCAATATCGAGTTTTGAGTTGTGCTGAAACTAGGCCCGGCGGCAGAGGGCCGCAAGTAAAAAGCGGATGCTTTCAGCTCGTTTTTGCAGGCGGCTTTAAAATGAAACCGGTGAGACGGCTCGCGGAGCTGAGAAACGCGGCGATGTTGCGCCTTATGGTTACTTCACTTTCTGGTCAAAGCTCTCCCCTTCGCCCGCCGCTTGCATAATCGTGATCATTTTTGCGCCGCCTGGAACCGCGCGAATAAAGTCACCGTAAAGCGAGCGGCTCACGGCCTTAAAGGCGTCGATATCGATTTGGCTCAACTCCATGTTCTTATCCAGCCGGTCGATAAGGTCGCTTTCCAAACGGATCGCGGTGTTTTGAATCCACGCCTCCATCGCGATAATCTCCGAGGCGATAATGGCGCGGACGGCTTGCGGGACGGCTTCCAGATTCGCCTGACTACTAACGAGAAAGGCCGGGCTGTAGAGGTGGTCCGACAAGGTCAGATGTCTTTGTGTCCGCGTCAGATCCATAGCTGCGATTTCGGCAAGGGGGGCTTCCTGCCCATCGACGATCTGGGTTCGTAAGGCCTTAGCAAGCGCGCGCGGCGCCGTAGCCATCGGGTCCGCACCAAATTTGCGAATGAGCTTCCCCCGCCAGGGATTGGCAGGGGGCAGGGCGATTTTCAGACCTCGCAAATCGTTTGGCTGACGGATCGGATGTAAATCATTCGTAAGCTGATGG
>CAZMAC010000178.1:0-2062 GCA_964564085.1 uncultured Hyphomicrobiaceae bacterium | reverse complement strand
GAAGCCGTTTTCCCAAACGCCCAGAATGTGAAAGCCCTTTTGCGCCGCTTCCGGTTGCAGATAGTCATTCAGCAGCGCGCCGCGGATCGCACGGACCTGTTTCCGGTTACGGATTAGAAAGGGGAGCTCGAAAATCGCAAAGTGATCGCTGATGGCAACCATCGCCGATGAGGTCAAAGCAAATGTCGCCCGTCCATTTTTTACAGAATCCAGAAGCGCCAGACTATCGCCGAGGGCCGGGTTTGCGATGATCGAGAGCCGGTACGTCTCGGGAAGCTTGTTTTTCAAGCGGCGGCCAAGCTCGGCGGTGCTAATATCGAAGAGCGATCCGGGCAGACCGGCATGGATCAGAGTCAAACTCTGCGTCTGTGCATTGACGGATGAGATCCCGAAAGCAAGCGTGATGTGAATGCAGACGGCGAATAAAAAAAATTTCATAAGAATTTATAATTTCAATAGAATATCTCAAAGCCTTGGGTAGCGACAATTGCCTTTCATTGCGATGAGTTTGTTTCGCTTTTCACATTTTCCCCAATCCAAACTGAATAGTCAGTTTATTAACCGGCTTATCCACTGCGTGTATGCACGGTGCTGAAAGAAGGGGGAACGCTCCAAATCAATTGGCCTGACGCCTTGACAAGGGCGGGTTGTGTAAACTAAGTCCAGCTTAGCACTCGGCTGGAGACATTGCTAATGTCTGGCCGAGGCGTCTTGAGAATCCAATCATAGAATTCGGGAGACAAGAATGCGAATCCGTCCGCTACACGACCGTGTCGTGGTGAAACGCTTAGAAGAGGAAACCAAAACCCCCGGCGGCATCATCATCCCCGATACCGCCGCAGAGAAGCCGCAACAGGGTGAAGTCGTGGCTGTCGGCAATGGCTCGCGAGGCGACGACAACGAGATTATCCCGCTTGACGTCAAGATCGGCGATAAAATCCTGTTCGGAAAATGGTCTGGAACTGAGGTGAAAGTCGATGGTGAGGATGTCCTGATTATGAAGGAGTCCGACATTATGGGCGTAATGGAGTAATCCATCCCCGCTATTTCCAGGCATATCGTCATTGTTGTTTCGGAACGTTCCACGGCAAAACCAATTTGGCGCCGGGGAACCGGCTGGTTGAAACGAAGACCGGCCTGAGTTTGTTAAAGGGAAGTTTTTCATATGACTGCAAAATCCGTTCGATTTTCGACTGATGCGCGCGAGCGCATGCTGCATGGCATCGACGTGCTCGCCAATGCCGTGAGGGTAACGCTTGGCCCCAAAGGCCGAAACGTCATTATCGATAAATCCTTCGGCGCGCCTCGTACCACCAAAGACGGCGTGGCTGTTGTGAAAGAGATCGAGCTGGAGGACAAATTCGAAAATATGGGCGCGCAGCTGCTGCGCGAGGTTGCCTCCAAAACCAACGAAAAAGCAGGTGACGGTACCACGACGGCTACGCTTCTTGCCCATGCGATCGTGAAGGAGGGTTTGAAGGCCGTTGCGGCAGGCATGAACCCGATGGATCTCAAACGCGGTATCGACAAGGCTGTTGTCGATGTCGTCGCTGCAGTTCGGAAGTCCTCGAAAAAAGTCAGCGGCTCAAGCGAGATCGCGCAAGTTGGCAAAATCTCCTCCAATGGCGATGCCGCGATTGGTGATATGATTGCTGAGGCGATGCAAAAAGTCGGCAATGACGGCGTCATTACCGTCGAAGAAGCTAAGAGCCTGGAAAGTGAGCTGGATGTTGTGGAAGGCATGCAGTTCGACCGCGGCTATCTCTCCCCCTATTTCGTGACCAATGCGGAGAAGATGGTCTGCGAGATGGACGATCCGGTGATCCTCATTCACGAGAAAAAGCTGTCCAATCTTCAGGCCATGCTGCCTGTGCTCGAAGCTGTCGTCCAATCATCAAGACCGCTACTGATCATTGCTGAAGACGTCGAAGGCGAAGCTTTGGCAACGCTCGTTGTCAACAAGCTGCGGGGCGGTCTGAAAGTGGCGGCGGTCAAGGCTCCAGGCTTTGGCGACCGGCGCAAGGCCATGCTCCAGGACATCGCCGTTTTGACCGGCGGCGAG
>CAZMAC010000177.1:0-6451 GCA_964564085.1 uncultured Hyphomicrobiaceae bacterium | reverse complement strand
GCGGCTGTCTAGTGAGTAGAATTTTCGGCCCGTCGGCAGAATATCAGGCCTGCCTCTCGTTGGTGCGCCGGATGGACCGGGAGCAACGAATTGGCCGCTGAGCGCCATCAGCAATCCTTCGATTTCCGCAGATCCGGAGCAGTCAAGTTTCGGCGCAAGATCGGTCCTGATAGCCTCGATGACATTGCCGGTGCGCTCCCAGCTTTGTGGCAAAACCAGCATGCCGGCGACAAGCATTTGCGCCAGAAGCTCCAGCCGCTCCACCGTGTCGCCATTGGTCCGCCATGGCGCATCGGTCATTTCAACAAGAGTGTCGGGACGCGGCCCCGTCCAAGGCTCGCCAAGCTTGCAGATAAGCGGGTCGAAATCATCGAGGCTCAAATCGGTAGCAAGCGCACCAATGAGCGACGCATTCGCCCCATCCCCTGCGCCGCGCGGAACCCGCGCCAGTGAGACAAGCAGATCCGTCCGCTGCTGACCATCCGGGGCACGGCCGAAAATGTGTAAACCGTCCCGGATCTGCATTTCCTTTAATTCGCACAGATGATTGTCCAGAGCCGCAAGCGCTTCCTCCTGCGGCGCATGAATGTCTATCCCGCAATCCTTGTCGAGGCCGAGCCGCGTAGTCGTTGTCACAATTTCGCCTGCCAGATAACGCCGCCGTGCCTCGTCAAGGCTGGCCGCCTCGAAATATTCATCGACCAGCCCCTCAAGCTCCTTCAACTCGCCATAGGTTTCAGCGCGCGTCATCGGTGGTGTCATATGATCGATGATGACGGCCGATGTACGGCGCTTGGCCTGGCTGCCCTCCCCGGGGTCGTTGACGATGAAGGGATAGATGTTGGGGACCGGGCCGAGCATGGCTTCCGGGTAGCATTCCGCGGAAAGCGCCAGCGCTTTGCCAGGCAGCCACTCAAGATTGCCGTGCTTGCCAAGATGGATGGCAGCATGAATGCCGGCAACCTCGCGGAGCCAGATGTAAAAGGCGAAATAACCATGTGGCGGAACAAGCGCGGGGTCGTGATAAGTCGCTTTGGGGTCGACATTATAGCCGCGCGCGGGCTGGATACCGATGCTGATATTGCCATAGCGCAAGGCCGGGATGGCGAAGCTGTCGTGGCGGAAGAACGGATCTTCTTCCGGCGGCCCCCAGCGTTCGATCATTTGGGTGCGTATCGTTTCGGGGAGTACCGCGAGTTTTTCTTTGTAGAGATTAAGCGGCAGACGTTCGGTGATGTTGCGGCCGTCTAAACTGGCATTGGTCGGGCCTTCGCAAAGCGCTTGGATCAGGGAATTGCCATCTTGTGGCACATCGCCGGTCTTGTAGCCTTTGGCCTTCAGAGCGCGCAGTATTTCAATCGCACTTTGCGGCGTATCCAGCCCGACGCCATTGGCGAGCCGGGCATCCTTGTTCGGATAGTTGGCGAGAATGAGCGCCAATCTACGATCTGCTTCGGGTGTGCGTCGTAATTTCACCCAGGCGGAC
This sequence comes from uncultured Hyphomicrobiaceae bacterium, assembly GCA_964564085.1. Classification (GTDB taxonomy): domain Bacteria; phylum Pseudomonadota; class Alphaproteobacteria; order Rhizobiales; family Rhodomicrobiaceae; genus JAHQVI01. The sequence goes on along the minus strand of CAZMAC010000177.1, from coordinate 4,965 downwards.
GCCAATTCGGCGACGAAGGCAACACGATCCGCTTTCGGCCGGCTGCGCGTCACATAATATTCGGTCTTCTCGTCAAAGCCGCTGTCCGATTTGAAAGAAACGGCCCGGCTGAGAACACGACCGTCAACCTCCGGCAAAGCGACATGCATGGCAATGGCCTGGGGTGACAGCCCTCGCATACTCGCGCTCCAGCTTTCCTCGCTCTCACCGGAAAAGATGACTTGCAGCACCATCGCATCGAGATCCGCGAAAGGTGACTCGTTAGAGGCACCGTCGCCCGCAAGCGTTGCTGCAAAGGCCGTACTGTTGAGAATGATGTCAGGTGGTGTTTCGTCGAACAGCTTACGCGTGACTTCCTGCGACAGCGGATCGCGCAGACTGCTGACATAGATAGGCAGGGGACTGAAGCCGCGCCGCTTGAGTGCCTCGATCAGCGCATCGACACCGGCCAGATCACCGGATTGCATCAGCGCGCGATAAAAGACCAAAGCCGCAACCGGTCCGTCCTCTCGCCAGCCCGCTTGAATATCGGCGAGACTCGGGTGAGACTTTCCTGGCCAGTACAGCCCGGCCTTCAATAATGGCCGCGCAGGCGGTGGCAGCGCTTTCCCGTCCAAGAGGGACGCCAGACATTCCAGAAACCGGCAGGCATTATCAGGTCCGCCTTCGCGCAGATAAGCCCAGAGGGTCTCGCGTGTTTCATCATCAACCGTTGAAACCCCGTCAAGCTGCGGATCGCCCTGATCATCACCGGGCAGAACGATGAGCTGAAATGCACCGTCTTCAGCCATCTCCCGCAGGCGTTCAAGCCCATAAGGCCAGTAACTCTTGCCGCCGAGCAACCGAAGAACGACGATGCGCGTACCGGAAAGCGTTTTTTCTGCATACAGATCAACAGAAAAATGATGCTTGAGCTGCATCAGATTGGCAAGACGCAAGCTCGGCTGTGGCGCATTCGTAGCGAGGGCGCGATGCGCGCTCGCCAGCAGCGCCAGTTCCGTATCCGCTGACGACAGGACGACAATGTCGCCGGGCGTTTGGCCAAGGTCACGCGGTTCCGAGCCATCATCGATCGTGCCGGACTGCGTGACAAGCAGATGCATTAATAATGCCCGTCGAGAAACGCGCTGGCGGGCTTGCGGCCATGCGGATAAAACAGCGCGCAAAGCGAAAAGACATTCGGCAGCGCCCATTCCGGCGGCAATGCAGCGGGCGGCTCAGCGCGGTTTGTGTTTAATTCAGCCTTTGTCATGAGATGGCCGCCGCAGATTGGCCGTGAGAAGATTTCGATGCGCCCAAGGCCGGTTTCGGCAATGGTATGAACTGGCGCCAAGTCCAAAAGCGGATCGACGTTCTCCAGCGTCTCGCGCCATGGGCGGCCCGCCTCGCGATCGAGCGCGCTGTCCAAAGCCATATCTTCTGTCCGCAGACAAATACGTGCTGCCCCATCGTCCACGATACCAAGATCGTAAAGCTGGGCATCGCGGCTTCCTGCAATAGCTGCATGATCCGGCCCAATTTTCGTCAGCACACCGCCTTTTCGTAAGTCAACGCGCCCTTTTGGAAGAATGAGTCCAATCGCATCAGGACCGTTCTCATTCGCCGTATTTCCAAATGCAACGGCAACTGTCTTTTGATGCCTTGCTAGACGGATCGCGCCACGGGCGCTGATGGCCGTAACGGTTTCCGCGCAACTGAGAATGTCGGCATCTTCATTTGCACCGATCTCGAAGCTGGCGAATGCGCCGTCAAGCCCGAGGACCCAGCGTCCCCAGCGGCGGCGAAGCGTCCGCTCGATCATGCAGGCAATATCGATTGGCGCCCACGGCAGCCGGTAAGCATGGAGCCCGGCGCTTGCGCGGCGCGGCGGGAGGTTGTCCCAAACGCGCAGTTTGTAATCCGGCCCCGCATGTTGCCACGCCGCGATTTCCTCGCCATTGCGCGCGCAGCCCTTACACAGCCCGCTCATTTCGTCGATCTCACAGATGCCAAGGCATGGTGTGGATATCGCCGCTGGCGGCGGCGCAAATTCGGCAACCAGACTCATGATGTCATCCCCCCCAATTTGGCCGCAACCGCATTGCGATCCAGGCCTTTCAGACCAATGATTACAAGATGTCCGCTCTCCTGTTCGTCTTCCCGCAATGGCCGGTCAAAATAGCTGTCGACCCGTGGCCCGACGCCTTGTACGGCAAGCCGCATCGGCTTGTCCTGAACGGCGACAAAACCTTTGGCGCGCAGAACGGGCATCTCACCGGCCATCTCGATCAACGTCTTCGACAGGTTGCGCGGATCCTCGATCGGCGGCATGGAGACGACGAAGCTGTCGAAATCGTCGTGATCATGGTTCGTCTCGCCCGCCTGTTCGTGATGCGAGAGCCGGCTTGCCATATCGTCCTCAGCCTGAGCACCGAGGCCGATAAGGACATCTGCGGACAGCTTGCCGCACACGCTGCGTACCATCTGCGCGGCCGGTCGCTTCTCATGCGCGACAGTCTCGGAAACATGCGCCAGTTCGGCCTCATCGAGAAGATCGGCTTTGTTGAGAATAATCAAATCCGCGCAAGCGAGCTGATCCTCGAAAAGTTCATGGAGCGGGCTTTCGTGGTCGAGCTTTTCATCGGCTATCCGCTGAGCATCCAGCGCCGTTTCGTCTGCGGCAAAGCGGCCATCGGCAACAGCCCGCGCATCGATCACCGTGACCACACCATCCACCGTGACCCGCGCCTTGACCTCCGGCCAGTTAAAGGCACGCACCAGCGGTTGAGGCAGGGCAAGCCCGGAGGTTTCGATGACGATATGCTCCGGCGCCGGATCGCGTTTGAGAAGCTTTTCCATTGTGGGGATAAAGTCGTCAGCGACCGTGCAACAGATGCAGCCATTTGCGAGTTCGACGACATCGTCGGCAACGCACGCCCCATCGCTGCAATCGACGAGCAGCTTACGGTCTACCCCGACATCGCCGAATTCGTTGATGACCAGCGCAATGCGCCGCCCGCCTGCATTCTGCAAAAGATGGCGGATCAGCGTTGTTTTACCGGCGCCGAGAAAGCCGGTTATGATTGTCGCCGGAATGCGTTGCGTCATTTGGAGCCTCGCAAGATCAAAAAAAGTTGGATGACTGGCACATTGAGATGGAAACCAACCGCGATTCCGGATTAGGCAGACACGCCCGGTAGAATCAGCGCCTCAAGATTTTCAGCGAGAAAAGCAAGACCGAAACCGGCAATCGCACCGCCGACAATCCGCAGGGGAACCGCGCTTGCCGTTTGCCAAAGCGAGCGCGTCGCGATCATCGCACCCAGGGCAATAAAGGCCTGAACGACGGCGAAACCGATCAGATAAGCCACAAGCGGCGTCTGCTCGGCGCCGACAATGCCGCCGCCATACGCCCATCCGTGAAACAGTCCGGCAATCCCGAAGAGACCAGCACAAACGACACCGGGCAAAGCTGCGCCCGAAAGGATGATCGCGCCAACCAAAACGACCGAACCGGCAATCACAATTTCAGCAAATGGAAGCACAACGCCCTGAAGCTGGAGCGCACAACCAACCAAAGTTGCACCGACAAAGACAAGCGGCAGAAGGAACCTTGCGCCCAAAAAAGCCGATGCTGCGCCCACGCCGAGAATAAAAGCGAGGTGATCGAAGCCAATGACCGGATGGGTGAGACCGGAAATCAGGCCCTGTTCAAATGTAAAGGGCGTAGTCCCGCCCATCGCGTGATGCGCATTAGAGGGGCTGACAGCAGCGAAGAAACAAAGAACAATAGCGAGCCCAAGCTCGCGGCGTTGCAAGTAAGATGTCATGAAATTCGATCCTCCCGAATAGGAGGGGGCCTTTGGCGACGAACGCAACCGATATTTAGCTACGCAAGCGCGCTCCGGAACACCCCGTCCGAACACGTTATGTCTTTCCGGCAGGTCTCCTGGCTTGCAGGTCATCGCTTCCATCCACCTTCCCAGTCTCGGCTCTTTCAGCCTCGGCCAGTGGCTCACTCGGATGGGCGCTCTCTGCGCACAGTCGCGGGGGCGGCCGCGGCTTTAGATCCCCGGTACAGGTCGATCCTGAGCCCGCGTTCCCTTTTCATGCCCAGCGCTTAGCGCTTAACGGGCAACCGGATAATGATCATTATGGCTGACAATTTGATCTGTCAATTGCTCTTGAACGCGTTATGCTCTGCCGCCGCCAGCGAAATTTCAATTTGGTTTCGAGGAAATGTTTCCAGATCTCACCGCATTTCATGACGCTTTGCGCGATTTGCCTGTATGCAACCAAGCCTGGTGCGAAAAAGCCCGGACACGCCAGGGCGAACTGACCAAACCTGCCGGATCGCTCGGGCGGCTCGAAGATTATGCCGTCTTTCTCGCTGGCTGGGGGAATACAGCGGAGCCGCGCGCGGAGCAGACGCGCGTCGTCATCTTCGCCGGAAATCATGGCGTAACGGCGCGCGGCGTCAGCCCATTCCCTCCGGATGTCACAGAGCAGATGGTGGCCAATTTCACGAATGGCGGCGCTGCAATTAACGCGATCGCGAAAGCTTGTAATGTCGAGTTGGAGGTTGTGTCCTTATCGCTCGACCGGCCGACGGGCGATATTTCCCGAGAAGCAGCCATGAGCGAAAGCGAGCTGCTCGATGCGCTTAACACAGGCGCGCGAGCGGTGGAAAAAGGCGGCGATGTCCTGGCTTTCGGCGAAATGGGGATCGGCAATACGACAATCGCGGCGGCACTTGCGGCAGGAGCTCTTGGCGGAAGCGGGGCCGAGTGGGCCGGACCCGGTACGGGGTTAGATGCAAAAGGCGTCGTCCAAAAAGCTGCGATTATCGATGAAGCGCTCGCGCATCATGGCCTATCTGGCGATAGCGCTGCGGAAATCTTGCGCAAAGTTGGAGGCCGCGAGACGGCGGCAATCGCGGGCGCGGTCCTGGCAGCGCGCCACAAGCTGATCCCCGCCAATCTCGAC
>CAZMAC010000176.1:0-6472 GCA_964564085.1 uncultured Hyphomicrobiaceae bacterium | reverse complement strand
CCGGACCGATCGCATTGACGGCAAAGCTCTGCGACAAACGCTCCATATTCAAGTCGCGCCATGATTTTTCCGGCTGCAAACCATCCGGTGTGTGCAAAATGCCGCTCGCAACAATGACAAGGTTCCAAGCCGCCACTGGACTGGCAGCTCGTTCGATCGAGGACTCATCGGTAATATCGACGACGGCCGTGTTTAGCTTTTCATGCTCCAGGTCAATTGTCCGTCGTGACCAGGCGTGTACGGCGTCCACTGACGGATCATTGAGCAAAAGCTCCAAGAATGCTCCGCCAATGCCGCCGCCAGCTCCAACGATGAGAGCGGTGGATTTCTCCGGAAATGATGTCAACATGCTGAATTGTAACCTTCAGAAGATTATTTGGCGTTCGCGTATTTTCCGGGGGTGCATCGGCGCATGCGGCCTGCCGCAAAAAGCACCACCAGCTCTTGAGTGAGGGCCCTTCTAGAGCAACGCGCGTCCAATTGGACGCGGACAGTTACTCTAACCTTTTAAAATATATCAACTTTTCTGCGCTTAATCGATCCCGATTAAACGCAGGTTGATCTAACGCACCGTCCCCGTAAAAACCTGTTTCAGAGCTTTGATATCGGATATAACGATCTTGCACTTTTCCACATAAACCCCGATCGGGCGAAGCTTTTTCAACGCGCGAGACAGTGTTTCCGGCGCGACATTTGCTGAAATTATCCTGCAAACTTATTCGGAGGCTCCGACCAGCTTCGTCTTCTCAGAACCGGCAAAACGAACAACACCAGGAAGGATATATTCAGCAGTGCGTTCAATGACGCTCCGGCAAGGATCGATGCGGTGCTGTCAATGACAAACCAGATACCGATACTTGCAAGGATCATCGTTCGAGCCAATACCGGATCTTTGGGATAAAGGCGGGTCACAACGAGCCAGAGCAAAACGCCCCAACCAACCATCACACCACCAGAAACCGCACACAAAAACCGCATTTCCGGGCTTGAGATCTCCTGCGCCCCATCGAGAGGCCATTTGATCAAGTCCAAAAGAAAGCGCGTGATACCCGCAGTTGGCGGATAGGCAGCGATAGCGACGACAACGCCAAATCCGATAACGAGCGCTGACGCGAATTTCAGGATGTTCATCGTGGTTTGTTCGTGCATAACAAAGTCTCCAATCTACAGATGCTGACTCCGAACGAGAGCCTGTTCCGTCCACATGGAATCGGAACAAGGCTCTAATTTGTTGTTTTGACGCATTTTCTTCACGCGAACCGGTATCCACTTCGCTTGAAAATGCTCTAGACGATCTACAAGGCTCCAGGCAATTACCCGGCAGGTAAGTGCCAAAGTGCATTGCGGAGGGTAGAATAGGAGCGCGCGAAGCGGGATGGAGGCGAGGATGGATGTTTCCTTTGGGACGCTATTGAAGGACTGGCGTGGCCGGCGCCGTTTCAGTCAGCTTGATCTTGCGCTTACAGCGAATGTATCGGCGCGGCACATCGCGTTTCTTGAAACCGGACGCGCCAAACCGAGCCGGACCATGGTCATTCAGCTGTCCGATGCCCTGACCATTCCGCGAGCCGAACGCAATGCGATGCTGAACTCTGCAGGATTTGCCTCGACTTACAGGCGGCGAAACATGGATGATCAAGATATGGCGCATGTCCGATCAGCCGTCTCATGGACGCTCGAACGTCATGACCCATATCCTGCAATGGCTGTCGATCGACATTGGCGTTTGGTGCAGGCCAATCGATCCGCAAGCGCGCTTCTTTCCTCAGTCGGGATCTCGCCCGGCGACAGCATGCTTGAGGCCGCTGTGTCTTCAGCCTTGCTCCGAGACGCCATCGTCAACTGGCCGGACGTGGCTCGCCATATGCATCAGCGCTTGCGCACGGAAAGCGCACATCTCGGCGGCGATCCGGTGCTTGATGCTGCGGCGGAGAAGCTCGCACAGCACGTGAATTCGGAAGCCGGTTGGGACGATGCTCTGCTGCCTGCGGTCGTTCCAACGGTCTATCGCGCAGGAGATGCGACACTCTCGTTTTTCTCCACAATTGCGCAATTCGGCTCAGCGGAGGACATCGCTCTGGCTGATCTCAAGATCGAGCTTCTGTTTCCCGTTGATGACCTCACTCGTGAGATGCTGTTTGCGCAGGCCGCAAGTAACGTATCATAGGACGCGGATCGTCATACTCATAAGAGCTGATGGTTCACGGCGCGAACAGGTCGAGAAACGTGCATATTCCTAAGTCTCATCTTTAACCCGATGCGGGCAATCCGGTTGGAGGCGAAGGAATGAGCCATTATATCTTTCAGCTCAGACGCAAAGCGAAAAGGTGAGCCATGAGCAAGTTTGACGTTCCAGAAAAAATGGCCGGCGTTGTTCTGACGGGCCATGGCGGGCTCGATAAGCTGGAATACCGGGAAGACCTTACGGTCCCAATACCGGGAGCTGGAGAAGTCCTGATCCGTGTCAAAGCGTCAAGCGTCAACAATACGGACATCAACACGCGCATAGGCTGGTATTCGAAGTCGGTCACGGGGATGACGAATGAGGGCGGTTCGTCGGGCTTTGCGACGAGCGATGACCAAGACGCGGGCTGGTCGGGCCAGCCGCTTCAATTTCCGAGAATTCAGGGCGCGGATTGCTATGGCGAGATCGTTGCCGTCGGAGAGAGCGTTGGTCAGAAGCGAATTGGCGAATCGGTTCTGGTGCGGACTTTGATGCGCAGCCCGGTCGACTTCCGCCCCTTCGAATGCTGGACCTTCGGCTCCGAAACCGATGGCGGATTTGCGCAATATGCAGTTGCCCCGTCAGCAGATACGTTTCGGATTGAAAGTACGCTCAGCGATGCCGAGCTTGGCAGCATCCCATGCGCTTTTAGTACGGCGGAAGGCATGTTGGAGCGCGCGACAGTTCGTGAAGACGACACAGTCCTGATCCTCGGCGCATCTGGCGGCGTCGGCTCCGCAGCTGTACAATTGACGCGGCTCCGCGGTGCGCGCGTTATAGCCGTCGCGTCTGAGGAAAAAGCGGACGCTGTGCGCAAACTTGGCGCTGACGAGGTCATTCCACGAAACGTTCCGATTACGGAGCAAATCAAACCGAAATCGGTGTCCGTCATTGTCGATCTTGTAGGCGGGGACGGTTTTCGCATCTTACCGGAGCTGCTGCAGCGTGGCGGGCGTTACGTCACCGCTGGAGCCATTGCCGGACCGATCGTGACATTCGATCTGCGCACGCTCTATCTCAGCGATTTAAGCTTTTTCGGCTCTACCGTGCAGGAAGACGCTGTCTTTCGGAATATCGTTCGCCATCTTGCAGAAGACAGGCTCAAGCCCCTGGTCGCTGCAAGTTTTCCGCTTGCCGAGATACGCAAGGCGCAAGATCTGTTTCTGTCGAAATCCTTCGTCGGAAAAATCGCGCTGATCCCTTAAATGAGCGGACCGGAAAGCAAAGTCGATTTCCGGTCCGGCTCGCAAAATCAGGCTGCGGCAAACATCTGCTCGACATAGTCCCAGTTCGCGAGATTGTCGATCCAGGCTTCCAGATATTTCGGGCGCGCATTGCGGTAGTCGATGTAATAGGAATGTTCCCAGACATCGCAGCCGAGTAGCGGCTTGGCGCCGTGAACCAGCGGATTTTCGCCATTTGGCGTTTTCATGACTTCCAGCTTGCCGTCTTTCATGGCGAGCCAGCACCAGCCCGAGCCGAACTGGCCTTTACCAGCTTCGATAAACGCTTCGCGGAATTTGTCGAAGCCGCCAAGGTCGCTATCGATTCGGGATTGTAGCGTGCCCGGCAGTTTTCGCCCGCCGCCGCCGGGTTTCATCCATTTCCAGAAATGAATGTGGTTGTAGTGCTGGGCAGCATTGTTGAACAGCGGCTGATTCGAGCCGTGGGATTCTTTCACGACATCCTCAAGGGCTTTTCCTTCAAGCCCTGATCCGGCCAGCAGCTTATTACCGGTTTCGACATAGGTGTTGTGGTGCTTGTCGTGATGATATTCCAGCGTTTCAACCGACATATAAGGCTGCAACGAGTCATAGGCATAGGGTAGATCGGGAAGTTCGAAAGACACAGGCGCTCTCCTCAAAGGTTAGCTCTTTTCATGAGCCGAAACGTAGTCGTTGCTGTGGGGAGAGGCAAGCGGTGAACAAAAGAAAGGGCATGAAGTCCCTGAACTTCATGCCCTTAAGATGTTGCCGAGGAAAGGTTCGTTGGATGACACAGGGATCTAACAGGGACCAACATCGCAATCAGCCGCTGAACGTCCTATGAACGGTGCATTCAGCTTCTTCTTAATGCGCGAGAGAGTTTCAGCCTGGTATTTTGATGTGTTTGCGACAGGGTTATTTTATCAATGATTGCAGAGTCTTGAATTCCGGCGTCCCGGCTTTTTCAAGCCATTCAAACATCACCATTTCACTATCGACAATAAAGGCGTTGGTACGTTCCAGCCTTTTCAAAGCCAGTTCCAGGCTCGTCTGCGCCCGCGATCCGACGGCGTCAGCTGCCACGAAAACCTCATAGCCATCCGCGATCATGTCCAGCACGCTTTGGCCGACACAGACGTGAGCCTCAATGCCGGTGACAATAATTTGACCGCGCCCCATATCCCGATGCTTGTCCAGATGCTGGCGCAGCGCATCATTCTTCAGGCAGGAAAAATGAAGCTTATCAAAGACAGCAGCGTCATTACCAAGCAGGGATCGCAAGGTTTCGACCGTCGGGCCTAGCCCTTTCGGATATTGTTCGGAAACGGTGACGGGTACCCCCAGAAGCTTTGCCGCCTGGACAAGACGCGCTGTCCTGGAGACGATCTGTTGCTTGTTTGGAATAGGCGCCAAGACTTTATCTTGTATGTCGATAATTAAGAGCTGCGACATATTCCGTTGCATGCGAATCATCTGCCGTCACTCTCTCGATTTGACATGTTGGCGCCGATTAGAGCATCGGGCGAATAATCGGAAACGATTACCCCACAGCCCCTTCTATCTGCATGGCACCCTGGGGCCCACGGCCAAGTGGGCAAACGCGCCGGACGGATGTCCGGTGCAAAGCAAAAAATAGAGCAGGATGTCGACTCTGATTAAACGCATTCTGCTCTAAATTGTCATAAACCCTATCGCAATGCAGCCTCTTATTGAAGCAAAACTGCAATAGCAAAAGATTTTTCTAATCCTATCGCTTACCTGATCAGGCAGTCTTCGTCGCCCATGCGCGCTTGCACCGGAATGAAGGACAAAGCTTGATTTTAGCGCTGGCGCCAGCCAATCTGCGGGAAATCAGTTATGAGCCATTGATCTTCCGGCAAAACTTTTTTCGAGCGAACTCGCATGGTCCTTCCGAAAGCCGCCGCCATCAACATCTTGCAGCGTAACCGCTCCAATGATTCACCCGAAATCAAACGTGCGGCAAAGGCGGCAAAGCGCGCACCAACGAACAATCTTCTTGTCCTGGCAAGTGCCTCACCAAGACGGCTTGCTCTGCTGGAACAGGTCGGCATAGAGCCAACCGCCTTAAGGCCGGCTTCGATCGATGAAACGCCGAAAAAAGGCGAGCGGCCTCGCACAATGGCGCTGCGCCTTGCCAAGGCGAAAGCATTGACCGCTTATGAGCGTATCCAGGACGAGCCGGAGCTGAAGGACGCTTTCGTCCTGGCCGCAGATACGGTGGTCGCGATCGGGCGGTTATCGATCGGAAAACCGGAGTTTCTGGACGAAGCCGCAAAGGCGGTCGCCACACTTTCAGGCCGTACCCATAAGGTCTATACGGCCATTTGTGTCGTTACGCCGGAGGGAAAGCTCAGAAGCCGGATTGTGGAGACACGCGTCCGCTTGAAACGCCTCAGCCGGCAGGAGACCGAAAGCTATCTCGCCTGCGGGGAATGGCGAGGGAAAGCGGGAGGCTACGCGATCCAGGGGATTGCGGGCGCATTCGTGCAAAAAATCGTCGGATCTTACTCCAATGTTGTCGGTTTGCCGCTTATCGAAGTTGTCAGCCTTCTTTCTGGCGAGGGTTTCCCGGTCTATTTCAACTGGCTGAACCGCGCCGAGGTCGATGCAGGATGAATGATACAGCGGGTGACGATTTGCCGGAGGGCGTTGAGGGGCAATCAAAATCAGGCTGTCCGATCTGCGGGAAGCCGGGGAATGAGGACTATCGCCCATTCTGTTCAAAACGTTGCGCCGATGTCGATTTGGGCCGCTGGCTGAGCGGACGTTATGCAATCCCGGTCGTGGACGATCATGACGAAGACGGTGACATGCGCGATGAGATTTCCGCAGGGCTCTCGCAAACCGGCAAGGAAGGCGACACTTAATCGAAGTGTCTGATTTTGTGGCCTAATCGCTACCCATTCTATCTCTTCTGGACAGGCCGCTCGCGATTCCTTATAACCCAAGTCCGTTTGACGTGCTTTGCCGTGGTCTTTAGCCCAGGTAGCTCAGTCGGTAGAGCAGCGGACTGAAAATCCGC
>CAZMAC010000175.1:0-6537 GCA_964564085.1 uncultured Hyphomicrobiaceae bacterium | reverse complement strand
ATATATACAGAACTGCGCTGATGCCGGACAAGACCGGCTCCACGGTTCACTATCGCGATCTCCGTGGCATTTGGCAGCCTTTCACGTCGGTTACGGGCGCCTGAGACATTCAGCGGAAAGAAGCTTGCGGAAATTACGCTCAACGACGAAGATTGCGCGGACCGAATTCCATCCGAGGCAAAACGTGATTCCGGGGCTTATATCGGCGTCGTTCGAAGGCGAAAAATTCTCGAATCGGTCAATTTATGCGTTTTTAGGGCCGATTAGTGCGTCCACTGAACATGTTCGAGTCGTGAGAAAGTTAAGCAAAAGTGTAGTCGATCAAGCGTTTGTAAAAGTTGTGTCATGCAAAACATGCTACCCAAGCGTGAAAAACAGTGGTTTTCGTGGCGAATCCGCCACAAGCGTTTGTCTGATTAAGTCTGAAGGGGGCGTTCTTATTTACCGCCTGCCGGGATTAGTCTAACAAACATGAGGTAAGCCCGACAGGCCGATGGGAATTAAAGCTGGTTTGTCGAGTGAAGAATTTGGGTCGTCAGCAACATGGGGTTTCACCGCTGGCTGACTTAGATGCAGAGAACTCCGGCGCTCTTGTGTAGGTGTCTCTGTGATTGGGAAGGCTCTTCAAGGATAATCCTGGGGGCCATTTGGAGAGAGAGATGATTGGGGGATCCATGAAGATGACCAGTCGCTTTGCTATGGTCGCCGCAGCTGGTTTGCTGATTGGTGCGGCCGCATCGCCAGCGAAAGCAGCTGACCTGGGCGGCGGATGCTGCGCAGACCTTGAAGAGCGTGTTGCAGAACTTGAAGCTACCACGGCCCGTAAGGGTAATCGCGTTGTTTCGCTTCAGGTCTATGGCCAGGTTAACAAAGCCCTGTTGTTCTTTGATGACGGTATCGACGATGATGTTTACGTCGTCGACAACGACGAATCCGGCAGCCGTATCGGCTTGAAAGGCACGGCTTCGGTCAAGCCAGGCGTCACTGCTGGTTTTAATATCGAGTTCAATTACCAGGATGCTGTGTCTAACGGTGTCGATCAGGGCGATATCGTTGATACTTCCGCTGGCGGAGTTGATGCGATTATCGACGGTGTTGGCGATGACGCTGATGAGAACGATATCAGCATTCGCAAAAATGAATTGTGGATTGAAAGCGAGAGGCTTGGCCGGATAACACTCGGACAAGGGTCTGCAGCTTCTGACGGCATCACTGAAATCAACCTGTCCAGCTCCAACTCCGATCCGGGCTTTGATTTCGGTAACTCTTTCGTCATTCGTGAGTTGTCTGGACTTCGGCTAGGCGATTATGGTGCTGGTCTTGACGGTCTGGGCCGTATCGATCGTATCCGTTATGACTCGCCTTCCATCTATGGCTTCATTCTTTCTGCTTCGTGGGGCGAAGATGATGCTTACGACGTAGCTCTTCGTTTCAAGAAAGAGTGGAATTCGATCCGTATCGCTGCCGGTGTTTCTTATGCCGAAGCTGATCCGGACGAACCTACTGGCGGGGAAATCGACGACATTATCGACAATACTGAAGGTGATTTTGAACTCGTAGCGGGTTCGGCCTCCATCATGCACGTCCCGACTGGCTTGTTCCTCTACGGTGCGGCCGCCGAGATCGACGATGGCGTCGTCGAAGCCTCTCACTGGTACATCCAAGGTGGTATCGAGAAGCGCTTCCTGCCATACGGTACGACGACACTGTTTGTCGAATATGGCGAATATGAAGACTTCGCTGTTGGTCTGGACGGTACTGACGGTCTGATCATCGATAGTCAGGCTGAACTCTTTGGTCTCGGTGTCGTACAGAAAATCGATAGCGCTGCCATGGAAATTTACGGCAAAGTGAACTTCTGGAGCGTTGAAGACACAGTTGTTGACGGTGATACGAACGAAGGTGAAGACCTGACAACCGTCCTCATCGGTTCGCGCATCAAGTTCTAAGTCTGTAACAAGACAAGAGATTAAGAAGGGGTGCTTTGGCGCCCCTTTTTATTTTGCGCAGCTTGCGAGTACGAAGCTTCTCTTTCGTGCACCAGCGAAGACGTGATTTGGGTGTGATGGCTTCGCTACGCTATCTCTTGTGATATCTTTTGCAGAAATGAAACTGCGTTTGAGCCAAGCAGGAGGTCGTGATGGCGGTGTCGTCTGAAAAGATCATGTTTCCGGGATCGCAAGGCCACAGCCTGGCCGCACGTATGGAACGTCCATCATCGGGCGCGCCGCGAGCAACCGCAATTTTTGCCCATTGCTTTACCTGCTCCAAGGACATATTCGCCGCTTCGCGAATCGCCAAGGAACTGGCCGAGCGCGGCTTTCAGGTATTGCGATTCGACTTTACCGGCCTGGGGGCGAGCGAAGGCGAGTTCGCGAACACGAACTTCTCCTCCAACGTGCAGGATCTTGTTGCTGCGGCGAACTATCAGCGTTCAACCGGTCATGCGCCGGATGTGCTGATCGGGCATAGTCTGGGCGGTGCGGCGGTGCTGGCGGCAGCGGGGGATATTCCCGAGGTGAAAGCCGTTGCTACGATCGGTGCGCCGGCGAACGCGCTGCATGTCACTCATAATTTTGCTGCGCATCTCGATGAAATCCAAGAGAAAGGCGAGGCGGAGGTTACGCTCGCCGGCCGCAAATTTCACATCAAAAAGCAGTTTCTCGACGATCTGGAAGCCTCCAGCTTTCATGACCGAATCGCCAATATGCGCAAAGCGCTCCTGATCTTCCATGCGCCGACGGACAATACTGTCGGAATCGATAATGCGGGCGCGATTTTCCAGGCGGCAAAACATCCCAAAAGCTTCTGTTCGCTCGATGGGGCGGATCATCTGCTCTCACGGCGGGAAGATGCCGCGTACGTTGCAGAAGTCCTCAGCGCCTGGGCCTCACGCTATGTGATCAGCACTGCGGCAGTGACTGAGGAGGATGCTGCGCTGGAAGAGGGCGTCATCAGTGTCTCAGAGACAGGCACGGGCAAATTCCAGCAACGCGTTCGTGTCGGGGCGCATGAGCTTCTGGCTGACGAGCCGCTCAGCGTTGGCGGAGCCGATACCGGACCGACGCCTTATGATTTCCTCGCCATCGGCCTTGGGGCGTGCACTTCGATGACCATGCGAATGTATGCCGAGCGCAAGAAAATCCCGCTCGATCATGTCGAAGTTCTTGTCTCACACGAAAAACGGCATGCCGATGACTGCGCGGATTGCGACGAAAAGAATTCGGCCCGAATCGACCATTTCGATCGGATCTTGCGGATCAGCGGCAATCTCACCGACGAGCAGCGCGAAACGCTCATTTCCATTGCCGACCGTTGCCCGGTCCATCGGACTTTAGAGGCAGGCGCGCGCATCACGACGAAGGCGGATTAGAGCTTTTTGGGATTAGGGAAGTCGACAGATCGGGACGAGAAACCTCCGCCCATCTTCACCTCTTGCGGAATCAAAATCAGCTCAACCGGACTTCGCGGCCATTCTCATCGGATTGCAGATCCGCCAGCACAGTCTCGCCGCCAATGACGGTCTGTCTCTCCGCGACAAAGATTCCTTTCTCGCTCGGAATATAGATATCGACGCGGCTGCCAAAACGGATCAGCCCGACGCGCTCGCCCGCCCGGATGTTCTGGCCTTCGCCCGCATGCGTCACGATCCGCCGTGCGATGAGACCGGCGATGCGAATCACACCGATCTCCGAGCCCGAGGCCGTCCTGAACACCGTGGCCTCCCGTTCGTTTTCCTCGCTCGCCTTTTCGGTTGCTGCATTGAGAAAAAGCCCCGGGATATAAACCTGCCTCGCAATCTGCCCATCGACGGGCGCGCGGTTAATGTGGACATCGAAGACTGACAAGAAAATCGAGATGCGCGTATGTGGCTGATCGGGCAGGCCGAGCTCGTTGCGCGATTGATCGAGACTGATGGATGTGATTGTGCCGTCGGCTGGCGCGATGATCAGGCCTTCGCGAAAGGGCGTGACACGCGCAGGGTCCCGAAAAAAAAATGCGATCGACGTCGTCAGAAGCAGGGCAAGCCAGCCGAGCGGCGACCAGATCAGAAAGAATAATATTGTAAATGCGAGACCCGCGCCGACAAACTTGTACCCATCCGAATGAATAGGGACGAATGCGGAGCGAATTGTGTCGATGAGAGAATGACGGTCATCCATATCAAAAGCACCCATAGCGGGATCAGGAAAATGGCAAACTGTTTTCAGTGTGAGCAATCCGGCGCTAAAAGTGCCTTAGCTCATAGCATGGTCTATGGGTGAACGCTTACCCTATTGTGGTGTGTTGCGGGCCGCAGACGGCTATTCCGCCGCCACGGGCGAAACGCCGCGTTTCGCATCCACAAAGGGGTCATCGGCCAGTTCGCGAGCTCGCCGCTGAACCTCTTCGGCCTCCTGCTGGCGCGCCCACATGCCCGCATAAAGCCCTTGTTTGTCGAGAAGCACGGCATGTGTGCCTCGCTCCACAATCTGACCGGCTTCCAGCACCAGAATCTGATCGGCATGTACGATGGTGGAAAGGCGGTGCGCAATGACAAGTGTTGTCCGGTTTTGCGAAACACGATCGAGCGCCGTCTGGATTTGCTTTTCCGTAAAGCTGTCAAGCGCGGAGGTCGCTTCGTCGAGCATAAGAATCGGCGGTCCTTTGAGGATCGTCCGTGCAATGGCGACACGCTGCTTTTCGCCGCCCGAAAGCTTCAATCCCCGCTCACCGACCATGCTTTGATAACCATCGGGGAGCGCCTGGATGAACTGATCGATCTGCGCAAGTTTTGCCGCCTCGTGCACCTCCTCTTCCGTCGCATCCGGGCGGCCGTAAAGAATGTTGTAATAGATTGTGTCGTTGAAGAGCACGGTATCCTGCGGCACCATGCCGAGCGCGGCGCGCAAGGACTCCTGCGTGATATCTTTAATGTCCTGCCCGTCGATCAAGACTCGCCCGGAGGTCGTTTCATAGAAGCGGAAGAGCAGGCGCGAGATTGTCGATTTGCCCGCGCCGGACGGTCCGCATAGGGCGACAAGCTTGCCGGCAGGCACTTCGAAATCGACGCCTTTGAGGATCGGCCTTGCCGGGTCATAGGAAAAATTGACATTTTCGAACCGGATATTGCCTTCGCTGACGTCAAGAGGCTTGGCGCCCGGCTTATCCCTGACTTCCGGCGGTTGTCCCATTAGCTCGAACATGGACTCGATGTCCACGAGCCCCTGACGAAGCTCCCGGTAAATCATGCCAAGGAAATTCAGCGGCACGTAAAGCTGGATCAGCATGGCGTTGATCATGACGAAATCGCCGACCGTATGCGTCCCATTGACGACGCCGCGCCCGGCAAGCAGCATACAGATCGTCAGCCCCGTCGTATAAATGAATGCTTGGCCCGTGTTGAGAAATGCGAGCGATTGATAAGTGCGGACGGCCGCTTTTTCATAGCGCAGCATGGACTGATCGAAGCGCCGCGCCTCCCAGCTTTCATTACCGAAATATTTCACCGTCTCATAATTCAGCAGGCTGTCGATCGCCTTTGTGTTCGCCTCGGTATCGCTATCGTTCATTTCCCGGCGGATCGCAATACGCCATTCGCTCGCTTTGAAGGTGAACAAGACATAGAAAACCAGCGTCACGGCAATGATTAGTGAAAAGAGCCAGCCGAAAAAATAAGTAGTGATGCAAAGGACGAAAATCAGTTCCAACACGGTTGGAATAGAGTTGAACATGCCCATGCGAATGATGAGTTCGACCGCCTGACGGCCGCGCTCGATCACGCGGCTCAAACCGCCAGTTTTACGCTCGATGTGAAAGCGCAAAGACAAGCGGTGGAGGTGTTCAAACACCTGGTTCGACAAAACGCGCACAGCGTTTTGGCCCACGCGGGTAAAAAGTACATCGCGCAGCTGGGTGAAACCCATCATCATGACGCGGCCCAGGCCATAAGCGATAATCAGTGCGATCGGCACGATAGTGAACGACGTGAGGCTCGTTGTTGCCTCCCCGCCACTTGCGCCGCCTGTGAACCAATCGACGGCGGCTTTATAGGCCAGCGGCGTCAAGACGGTGACGACTTTCGCTGCAACAAGCACGAACCCGGCCAGCACCACGCGCAATCTCAGATCCGGCCGGTCCTGCGGCCATATGAACGGCAGGAGGTTAAGAAGGACGGAGGTTGGATTTACATTGCTTTCATTCGCGTCTGAAAAGAAAGAAGCGGATGTTGATCGGCTACTGCGAAATCTCAATGTGTCACTCTCGAAATCGGTGCGGTACCGGGATGGCGAGGCTCTTTTTTAGAATAAATGTAAACGAGATGATATGCCTGCAAGCGGTGCAACCGGAATCATTAAGATTTTAATCCGTGCGTTTTAAGGTGCGATTCAATCCGTATCGGCGTTAGGGCACCTTAACCCTTGAGTAGAACCCTTTGAAAGAAATCATAAATCAGCGGTTCCAGCCAGATATGAAAAGCGCAGAATCACCTTGAGTTTGCCCATTTAGGCAGCTACGACCGTCCCCATCGCCTAAAAATATTTAAGGAGTATGGGG
>CAZMAC010000174.1:0-6693 GCA_964564085.1 uncultured Hyphomicrobiaceae bacterium | reverse complement strand
AATAAGATCCTTCGATTACGATAGCCAGTTCTCGACGGCTTTGTCATCTTCAATCGATGCGTCGACCGTTTCAGGCATGCTTGCTAATCGTCCTCTACAGCTTTGGTTGATGGAGAGCGCCACCGCACTTTGCCATGGCGCAAGACGTCAATCTAGGGTCAGAAGTGAACCAGAACTGGACTTGCTGCTCATGTCCGGAATGAGGCGAAACTCACCGGCAACCGTCTCCGCCAGTGACGGAGAGAAGTGGCCGATGACCCGTCATCGACCCGCCGTAGCTGGCCTAAGCTTATCTCATGAACCGTCGCTCGCGGAAGTCTCGCCGAGGGCCGGTTTCGGTTCAGGTTAGTCGGGCGCCTGTCTCGGAGTGTGCCGCAACCGCCATCATGCAGGCGTACGACTAACCTGAACCCAATCGGACATTCATAAATGGTGGCGGCTTCCTCATGAGACATGTTTTCAACCGTCACGAGTATCTGCGCCTTCGCGCTGGTCGGCAGGTCATTTTTGAAGAGCGTCCATAAGATCGGCCAATTCGATTTTTTTCTTCAGACGCCGCGACAGTCATATGAGATCCATCGGCTGAACGTGCGTAATCGTTCTGCTGCTTAAGCTTGCGCAAATCATTGTAGAAATTATTACGCAGAATTCGGAACAGCCAGCCTGTCAGGTTGATCCCTTCTTCGAAACTGTCGAGACGCCTCCAAGCTTTGATCATTGTCTCCTGGGCAAGATCGTCAGCCTCTGCGCGAGAGCTGCCTCTGGCGCGCCGGGCTAGCAGCGGCGGAGGAAGCTTCTCTGCGACTCTAAGCAAGAATCGTGTCCGGCAACCATGCGATGGCAGCCGTAGAAAAGTAATTCTCTGATTTCAGGCACACAAACGTTACGCACTTTCTTCAGCCGCCTAGCATTAATGAATGTGTTCGTTGATGCCATCCGTGATCGAAGCTGCGCGCGAGCCTCTGCACGCGGATCCGGGATGTCGGTCAAGTATGTTAGCGCACGTGATTGACTGTCTTGCCAGCGCCATACCGCGATGCAAGGGGCTGGAGATGTGGCTTGTCTTCGTGAGTGTCGGTCCGGCCTTTGCCTTTGCGTCCCACCAAGCGCGAGCGCGGCCGGAGAGACGCTTTCCTTTGCCTTCCCAATCGCGTGTGCCGGTTTTAAGCCTTGTCGGCTCATAAACGTATCGTCATGCGAGATCGTGCCAAACTTTGCCGCCGATCCCTCGCGGTCTCCTTGACTTTTGAAACGCTGCGCCCCGCCATGCGGGACCGGATGCGATGGGCGAGCAGGACCCGGCACCGGCTGCGCCTCGATGCCGCCTCCGCAACGGCCGCTTTCGGCTTTCTTCCCCTGGCGGGCGGGAAAACGCCCGCCATTCCTCGCGGGACGTCAAGAAAGCCCTCCAGCTTGCCGTTCTTCGCTGACGCTGCGACCCGAAGGGTGCGGGGCCGATCGTCCCGGCTCTCATTGTCGCCATCGCGGCCCGCGATGGGCGTGGGACGCGGCTTCATCTGAAAAGGAGACTAACAATGGCGATTATCGGCAGCTTCCAGAAATCCGGCGACGGCTTTGCCGGCATGATCAAGACTTTGAGCCTCAAAGCCAAGGCCGAGATTAAAACCGCCGACAAATCGAGCGACAAGGCCCCGAATTACCGGGTTTTCTCCAATCAGGCCGAGATCGGCGCGGTCTGGAAAAAGACCTCCAAAGAGGGCCGCGACTATCTGTCGGTCAAGCTTGACGACCCAAGCTGGCCGAGCCCCGTTTACGCCTCGCTCATCGAGGCCGAAGACGGCAAGACCTTGAACCTCATCTGGTCGCGCCCTAACGGGGACTAAGACCAGGGCCCCGTCTCCGGACGGGGCTTTTTTATGCGCAAGCAAATAGAGAGTATTGAGACCATCCGTCAGCTTCATTGCCGGGTATTCTCAGATGCCGCCATGCAATTCAGGTTTAACTGCGTCTGCATCGCGGTCAGAACTGGCACTCGCTGCAACGCCCGACTGTTTCGAGCGAAAACAAACGCCAATCAGCAGGCTTGGCTTGAGCGGGAATAACCTCTCGAGGCTCCACATCTACAGACATTTCCGGTAAGATTTAGAATGTTTTGAATTTTGATTTTGATATCAAGATAAAGGAACGGCGAACAGACGCCAGCATGTCGTTGATTTAACGAAATATTTTCTGCACCTTTTTTGATGTGACTGCGTCTTTAGGCCATAAGCTATTGATGTCACGGCAAGAGTTATGCGCATCTTGCCGCGCGCATAGCCCTGTCACATATTTTGTCCCGAACAGTTCCCGGGACGCACTGCTATGTCTGACGAGAACATTGAACCAAGACCTGGCCGCATTCGTGGTGCGCAAAAAAGCGATCCCGTGCAGCACAGCATGAAGGTGCTCCGTCAGGCTAGCCGCGCGGGTTATGGACGGCGCCTACGCAGTGACGTTTCACCGGTTGGTCCGCATCGCGGTCTTGCGGCAGGCTCTTACGCCTCGGTAGGACTTAATGCAGCCGGTAGCCGGCGCGTCGTCGTGCGAGCCCGCTATTCACGAATCAAGGCCGGTGATCTTGGCGCTGCGAAAGCGCATCTGCGCTATATTCTCCGTCATGGAACGACACGAGATGGGCAGTCTGGAACGCCCTATGACCGCGATCTTGATCAGGTTGACATCGATCGGTTTCTGGCGCGTTCGGCGGGCGATCCGCACCAGTTTCGCTTCATCATCGCGCCTGAGGACAGCGCTCGTTTAACAGACCTCCAACCCTTCATCCGCGACCTGATGGCCCAGGCCGAGCAGGATCTGGGCACCAGGCTCGATTGGGTGGCGGTTGACCATTTCAATACCGGCCATCCTCACACACATATCGTTGTTCGTGGAAGAGACCAAAGCGGTAACGGTCTGATTATCGACCGGAGCTATATCAGCTACGGCCTCCGCGCCAGAGCTCAAGGCTTGATGACGCTGGAGCTTGGCCCTGAAAGCAAGCTTGAGCATTTGCAGAAGCTTTCAAACGAAGTGACACAGGAACGCTTCACACGGCTTGATCGCTCTCTTCTGGCGCGAGCGAAAGACAATGTGATTACGCTGTCCGCGCTCAGCGAAACAGGCTCCACCTCGCAAACGATGCAGATTGGGCGGTTGCAGAAACTTGCCCGTCTGGGTCTTGCCGAGGAACGTCAGCGCGGCGTCTGGTTTCTCGCAGCCGACATACAAGCAAAGCTGCGCAACCTTGGCGACCGGGCGGATAAGATCAAGATGATGCAGCGGGCCTTAAAGGAGGTAGGCCTTGAGCGCGCCATAAACCGTTATACTCTGTTCGAGCGCGGAACCCGATCGGAACCTTTAACCGGCAAAATCGTCGGTTCGGGCTTTATCGACGAGATGACCGATCGCCGCTATCTTGTTCTCGACGGCGTTGATGGCCGTGTCCATTACGCCGAGATTGGACGGATCGCAGAGCATGAGATGCCGCAGCACGGCATGATTATCTGGCTTGGTGGCCCAGCCATGCCAAGCAAACCCAGTTCCGATCCGAAATGGCGCATTCTATCCATGGTCAATCTCGAGCGACTGCCACATTATGATGGCGTCACCTGGCTTGATGACCTGCTGCTTGATCGAAAGCATTCGCCGATCGGCGCATCCGGATTCGGAGCCGAAGTCCAGACCGCACTTGAGAAACGCCTCCAATGGTTGATACAGCAAGGCCTTTCCGAAAGTCAGCCGGACGGGCAGATAAAGTTTAACCCCAATTTATTTGCAAAGCTTCGCCGCCGTGAGTTCGCTCTACTCGGTCAGGATTTATCACAGAAATTGGGCGTCGCATTTCAGCCTTCCGAACACACCATCGTCACCGGCATCTACGAGAAATATGTGATAACGCCAATGCAGAAGCTCGCCGTCATCCGGACCAAAGACGCTGTGACGCTCGCGCCATGGCGGCCAGCTCTTGAAAGACGACGTGGGCGGTCCGTTGCGGCGAATCTCGGTCAGCTACGCATCAAATGGCAGCAGGTTCGTAAGACCGGGCTCTCTAATCAGCGATAATGTTTTGTTGATGAGCTTAGGTTAGCGCACGGCAAACCGCATGCGCATTGTGGACGGCCGTGCCAGAAAGACGACTGGCCACACCAAGCCAATGAAAGCCTGGAATATTTTGCACAAAGATCACCATCCCGGCTACATCGGCTGGGAAGAGTTCGAGGCGAAACAGCAGCTGATCTCGGAGGACGCCCATTTGGAGAAACGCGCCGAGCGAAAATCCGCACGCGGTGGGCGCACCGGGGAAGATTCGAACTCCCGACCCCCAGATTCGTAGTCTGGTAACAAGCTTTTTCATACGTGAACATACAGTTACTGCAAGGCCAGTTTTTTCTTGATTTTCAATAGGTTTAGGAACACATTCGTGCTCATGCCGTATCGCCATTACACACGCCACTCAGGAACCTAAAAAGAACCTAATGGCTCGTTTGACTGAAATGGTTGCCAGAAATGCCAAGCTGCCAGCAAGCGGCCAGTATGTGATTTTTGATGAACTCGTGAAGGGGTTTGGCTTGCGGCTTTCGCAAGGCGGCACGCGGTCATGGGTCCTAATCATTTCGAGGGATACTAAAAAGAAGAAGGTAACAATCGGACGGTATCCTGATGTGTCGCTGTCTGAAGCCCGCGAAGCTGCGCGTGAACTGTTGGCGCATGATCGGCTGTCAAAAAGCGTCCCGGTTCAAGTTCAGGCCCCTGAGTATTTCGATGCGATAGCACGCTTTGTTGAAACATACTGCCGCCAGCACCAAAGTTCAGCCTGGACCAAAGAGGTGCAGCGGCATTTGACGACCCATTTCGCCAAGCTGGCCGGTAGAACGTTAGATGAGATCCAAGTACGCGATATTGCAGCCATTATCGACCACTTGATGGATCGACCGAGTGAAGCTAATCATGCCTTCAGTGCCATTCGGCGATTTTTCAACTGGGCTGTTGAGCGCGGATATATAATGGTCTCTCCGTGCAATCAGTTGAAACTGCCAGCGCGCCCGAGAACACGTGATCGCGTCCTCTCCCACGATGAGATACGTATCATTTGGAATGCGGCAACCGAATATCCGTTCGGTGCGATAGTACGGCTGCTATTCTTCATCGGCCAAAGACGTGGCGAGACGACTGCACTGAAGTGGGAATATATCGACTTCGACCGCCGTACAATTTCCTTGCCGCGCACTATCACGAAAAATAAGCGCGAACACACGATTCCGTTTGGCGAGATGACGTTGACACATCTGCAATCGATCCCTCATACGAGCGAATATCTATTTCCGGCGCGCGGCTATACCGACCGACCATATTGTGGTTGGTCAAAGGGCAAGGCAAAGCTGGATAAGCTTTGTCAGTTGCCACAATGGGGACTGCACGACATAAGACGTACCGTGGCAACCAATCTCGCCGGCCTTAATACACCGCCACACGTCGTTGAGAAGCTTCTTAATCACGCATCGGGTACTATTTCCGGCGTCGCAGCCATATATAACCGTTTTCAGTACCTTGAGGAGATGCGAGATGCTCTCACCAAATGGGAAGCAAATCTAAACCTTCATCGTATCGGGTGAACCGCTTGCACCTGTCATAATGGAAGAGGTAGAATACCGGTATGACAAAAGTGCTTGAAAATCTGCTTGAGCGGATCGGGACTTGGCCGAAAGAGGCGCAGGCAGAAGCTGTGCGTTCAATGCTGGACATCGAGAAACGGCACATCCCGCACTATCACCTAAGCGATGAAGAGCGCATCGAGGTCGATGAAGCCTTGGCCGAGTGGGAACGCGGCGAAATAGCAAGTGAACAAGAAGTCGCTGAGTTTTTCCAAACGCATAGCCGATCTCGCCCGTGA
This sequence comes from uncultured Hyphomicrobiaceae bacterium, assembly GCA_964564085.1. Taxonomy (GTDB): domain Bacteria; phylum Pseudomonadota; class Alphaproteobacteria; order Rhizobiales; family Rhodomicrobiaceae; genus JAHQVI01. The sequence goes on along the minus strand of CAZMAC010000174.1, from coordinate 806 downwards.
CCGTGCGCTTCAACGCGCGGGCCTTGCGCCAGCTGAGGAATATTCATGCTTATATTGCAGAAGATAATCCTCGGGCCGCATCTGAGGTAATCGCTCGGATCGAGGAACTATGTTTCGGCCTCGCTGATTTTCCTGACATGGGATATGCCACGGATCACAGCAACGTCCGTGTGCTTATCGTTGGCCGATACCCTTATAAGATTTACTACCGTACCGTGCGGAAGACATCAGGGACGGATATTCAAATTCTTGCGATCCGTCACTCAGCCATGGATGATCGCAGATGAGCACAGAACGCTGCAGTTAGTGAATTTTTGCTGATACGCAATGCCACTTAAACTCTTCTAAGTTGTTCACTTATTTGGCCATATATGGCGCTATATCTATTCAGTGATGGCCTTTCTGTTTCAATATGGATTGGCTGCTCGCAAAACACTTCTTGCGTTTCATTTGGCTGCAACATACGCTTTCAGCGCCCGCTAGCAGGTTTTTGAAACCGGGCGGCATCGCGATGCTCCCTACAAGGAGTATCCGATGGCTCAATATCAGAAACAGTTGGTGTCAAAGAAGGAGCTGAAAACACTCTGCGGCATCCCATATTCGGCGCAGCACATCGCGCGGCTGGAGCATGCAGGCCAATTCCCGAAGCGGATCAGGCTGGGCATAAACCGGGTCGCGTGGTTGTTGTCTGAGGTCGAGGCCTGGGTTGACGAGCGCCGTGCTTACCGAGACGTGCCCGATGAGGAGATCCACTCCTTTTAGGCAGCGAGGGCCCGGCTCCAAAACGGGCCCTTTTTCTATTTTTT
>CAZMAC010000173.1:0-6720 GCA_964564085.1 uncultured Hyphomicrobiaceae bacterium | reverse complement strand
GCTCGCAGATCGGCAAGAATGTTCTCATCTCCGGCGGCGCGGGAATCGGCGGGGTTTTGGAGCCTTTACAAGCTAATCCGGTGATCATCGAGGATCATTGCTTTATCGGCGCCCGCGCCGAAGTCGCCGAAGGCGTCATCGTCGGCGAGGGCTCGGTGCTGTCGATGGGGGTCTATCTCGGCCAGTCGACAAAGATCGTGGATCGCACGACAGGCGAAATTTTCCATGGCCATGTGCCGCCTTTTTCCGTGGTGGTGTCCGGAACGATGCCGGGCAAGCCGCTGCCGTCCGGCGAGCCCGGACCGGCGCTTTACTGCGCCGTGATCGTCAAGCGCGTCGATGAGCGCACCCGCGCAAAGACCTCGATCAATGAGCTGCTGCGGGATTAGCGGGCGCCGGGAATGATGGGCTTGCTTATCGATAGAGCAGTCGCCCAGCTACCGCGAAAATTGCGCTCCAAATCAGACCGGATAAGACAAACGCGGCGAGCTTCAACACCAACGGCAATTCGAGCATCGCCTCACCTGCAATCGCAGCAATCGCAATCCAAGGCAGCGTCAGCAATGACCCGATTGTGGTGTTGACCGCGAGACCGATATAAAGCCCGATCCAGGGGATTATCAGCCCGAAGATAAATCCGGCAATGGTGGCGCGGCGATAGAGCGTCGATTTCATTCTTGCATTATAGTTTAAAGGCGAAGCAGGCGGCACGGGAGTTTGCCTTGGCGTCTCTATTCGGCGCATGCGGGCAAAGGTGGATCGGCGTAAGTCATAGGGTGACATGGCTTGGGCTGCGTAGGTGGACACAGAGCGTCGCATTGCGCGGGCTGAGCGACAAATGCTAGCATGCAAGCCATGATCAGACGAGCCGACCAAATTGGAGCTATCGATGACCTTTCTCGCGCGCCTTTTTCTGAGCTGTTTCCTTGTCACCCTGCTGCCATCGCTGGCCTGGGCCGAGCTGACCGCCGGGACAGCCGCACCTTCATTCTCCACCAAAGCGGCGCTGGGCGGGAAGGCGCAGACCTTCAAGCTCGCCGAAGCCCTCAAAAAAGGGCCGGTGGTTGTCTACTTCTACCCCAAGAGCTTCACATCGGTCTGCACGGAAGAAGCCTATCTCTTTGCCGAGGCCATGCCGGAATTCGAAACGCTCGGTTCCTCTGTCATCGGCGTGTCGACCGACACAATCGAGACGCAGCGCAAATTCTCAAAGCAAGCCTGCCGCGATAAATTCCCGGTCGCAGCCGATCCGCAAGGGAAAATCGTCAAGGCCTATGATGCGGTGTCCTGGGAAAATGGCGGCAATATTTTTGCCAGCCGGACATCTTATGTCATCGCGCCTGACGGCACGATTGCCTCGGTCCACACCGCCCCCGATGCGGCCAGCCATATCCAATCCGCTCTCAAATCCGTCAAAGCCTGGAAAGCCCGCCAGGGACAATAAGGGCGACAATCCTCGCAAATGGACGAATGGCTTTAGATGCCAGCGATGAGTGAGACAACGCCGGTAAAGGCCGGTTGCGGACTATCGGCCTACGCCCCGCCCCTCGCATGCCGCTCAAGTCAATGCGCCCACCCAGGCACGCGAAATAAAATCCGGACAAATCACCGCCGTCGATAAGCATCCTGCCTCATCAAGCCCACACGAAAACGGTTTTCGCTCAAAGCATTAGATGCCCGGAACATTTGCGCATCGTAAAGTGTGCGTGATAGCTTTGAAATCCTCGCGTTGCGGATGTGAAGGGCTGCTGACCAGCCATCCTTCAAAATGATCGGCTTGGATGTGACGGGGGTTTTTCGAGTCTTTATGGCTCAAGTTTGGTGTAGTGGACAAATCAGGAGGTATCGATGAAGAAGTTCGTGATGGCTGCTTTGCTAGCCGTTGGCGTGACAGCCGGCCCGGTTTCGGCTCAGGAGGTCACTGTCGGTTATCAGCTGCCTTATAACCCGTGGAAGGTCTTTATCGCCGATAAGAAGTTCGAGGAAGCAACCGGCGCAACGTTCAATTTCCAGAAGTTCGACTCCGGCGCCAAGGTCATCAACGCCATGGCTTCCGGCGACGTCGATATCGCGATGGCGGGCTCCAGCCCGATCGCCGCAGGGATCAGCCGCGGATTGCCGATAAAACTGTTCTGGATCGTTGAGAACATCGCCGACGCCGAAGCGATGGTCGTGCGCAATGGCTCGGGCATCGAGAAGCCGGAGGATCTGAAAGGCAAGCGCATTGGCGTGCCATTCGTCTCCACCACCCATTTCCATACGCTGTTTGCGCTCGAAAATTGGACAATCGACCCGAGTGAGGTCGAGTTGCTCAACATGCAGCCGAACGCCATCGCCGCCGCCTGGGAGCGCGGTGACATCGACGCAGCCTTCGTGTGGGATCCCGCACTCGGCCGGATCAAGGAGAGCGGCAAGGTTCTGGTCACCTCCGGCGAACTTGCCAAACTTGGCCGCGCAACCTTTGACGGCATGGTCGTCGGCAATGAGTTTGCTGAAGCCAATCCCGATTTCATGTGCAAATTCGTCGCGACGATGGCGGCGGCCGACGAAGCCTATCGCTCAAATCCCGACGACTACGGCCCGGACTCGGAAAACGCCAAGAAGATCGTCAGTCTCGTGGGCGGCGACGCCGCGCAGGTGGCCGGTGTGCTCAAGCTCTACGAATTCCCGAACATGGAAGCGCAGGCGTCCGACACTTGGCTGGGCGGCGGTGAGGATACCGGCGCCGCCAAGGCGTTGCGCGCGACATCGGCGTTCCTGAAAGAGCAGAAGCAGATCGACGACCTGCTCCCGGATTACGGCGCGGTCGTAACCGACCAATATGTCAAGGCTGCGCTTGGCGGCTGCTAGTGGTTCGACGCAAACATTTGCATCCCCGTGCAGCACGCTCATTTGCAAATGTTTGCGTCATAAGAACCACTAGGTAAGTATTTGTTTCTAGTGGAGCTTTTGAATTTAACATTTGTGAACGAGCTTGACCTCGACCGGGACTCAAATGTTAAATTCGTTCCACTAGGGCGTTAATAAGACGCTGAATTAACGAAAGAGCGGCGTGGGACCTACGCCCGGCGCCGCTCTTCAGCTGCACCTGAAGTGCAATTTTTTCCCGATAGGAGATCTAAATCATGTCGGAGAGCGCGCTCGAAACAGGCGGCCCGTCCGGGCCGCAGGCAGCGTCTGTCGAACCGTCATCCGTGGCGGGCGACGGCTTGAGGGCCGAGACTGTCTCGGTGGTCTACCCCACCAAGGACGGACGGGGCGTGCATGCCCTGGAAAACGTCTCGCTCAGCATCGACCCCGGTGATTTCGTCGTCGCTCTCGGTGCCTCGGGATGCGGGAAGACGACCTTTTTGAACCTTCTTGCCGGTTTCATCGAACCGAGCGGCGGAGAGGTCACCCTTGGCGGGCGGAAGGTCACGGGTCCCGGTGCGGATCGCGGCGTGGTGTTCCAGAAACACGCATTGATGCCGTGGCTCACTGTTGTTCGCAATGTCACCTTCGGGCTCAAACTTCAGGGCGTGCCGAAAGCAAAGCGCCACGAGATCGCGCGTAAAAATCTCGAACTTGTCGGGCTCAAGGGCTTCGAGGACCGTCAGATTTACGAGCTCTCCGGCGGCATGCAACAGCGCGTGGGCCTGGCGCGGGCGCTGACCAGCGACCCGAAAGCGCTGCTGATGGACGAGCCGCTCGGCGCACTCGACGCGCTCACCCGCGAGAATATGCAGGAGTTGATCCTGGATGTCTGGCGCGAGACGCATAAGGCGGTTTTCTTCATCACCCACTCGGTCGAGGAGGCGCTGTTCATGGCAACCCGCCTTGTGGTGATGTCGCCGAGACCTGGCCGGATCACACACGAATACGAACTCGATTTCTGCCACCGGTTCTTCGAGTGCCGCGATGCGCGAAAGGTCAAATCCGACCCCGACTTCATCAAGATGCGCGAGAAGATCCTCTCCATTATCCACGCGGATGAGTTTGCCGAGGAGGCGAATAATGGCCAGTCCTGACACAACCGACTACGATCCCCGCCGCGGCGTCAGGCCGTGGGCGGCACTGTCCTGGCTGTCGGAGAAGTTCTCCCCCGGCCCCGCCAAGCCGGGCGACTCCTTCGGCGCTCCCGGCATGGGCAACTCCACGGCCATCGCGGTGATCTCATCGATATCGCTTTTTATTCTTTGGCTGCTCGTAACGGCGGGCGAGAAGCCGCTCGTTCCTGCATTATTCCTGCCTTCGCCGCTGGCCGTATGGAACAAATTCGTGTCGGTCAGCCTTGAAGGATATCAGGGCTTTACATTGTTGGAGCACACCTGGGCCAGTCTTGAGCGAATCTTCAGTGCGTTCTTCTTCGCTGTGATCGTCGGCATCCCGGTCGGCATCGCCATGGCGACGAACCGGATCATGCGCGGCATCTTTGACCCCATCATCGAGTTCTACCGCCCCCTGCCCCCGCTCGGATATCTGCCGCTGACGGTGATCTGGTTCGGTATCGATGAAACGCAAAAGCTCGTGCTCCTGTTTCTGGCCATGTTTGCGCCGATCGTTCTGAACGCCCGGGCGGGCGTGCGCTCGGTCGCAATCGAACAAATTCATGCCGCCTACTCCCAGGGCGCCTCCCGAGGGCAAGTGCTCTGGCATGTGATCATGAAGGGGTCGATGCCGGAGATTATGACAGGCCTGCGCATCGGCATCGGGTTCGGCTGGACCACACTTGTTGCAGCCGAACTTGTCGCCACCCGCGAAGGGCTCGGCGCAATGATCATGACGGCATCGGAATTTCTCGTCACCGACATCGTTGTGATGGGAATTATCGTGATCGGCGTGATCGCCTATCTTTTCGACCTGTTCATGCGCTGGATCGAGCGCCGGCTCGTGCCCTGGAAGGGTAAGGTCTAAGCAAACGCAGTCGGGATGGCCTCTCGATAGCGCCATCCCGATTCGCTCAATCTTGTTACCGGCTCACCCGTGAACCAGCCCGTTCGCTCACCCGGCTTCATCGAATGTGCGGCGAATTTTGTCGACGATCTCGTCAATATGCTCACGCTTGGCAATGAAGGCCGGCGCGACGATCGCCACCTCGCCGGTGAATTTCACATGGCATCCGTTCCAGAATAACGCTTTCTGCAACGCCTGCCCGCGCCGCCCGGGCACGCCATCATGCTTGACTTCCACGCCCGACATCATGCCGATCGTGCGGATATCCGTCACAAGCGGATGGTCGCGCAGACTCATAACAGCCTCGGCAAAATACGGAGCCATCTCCGCGGCGCGTTCGAAAAGCCCGTCACGCTCGTAAATATCAAGGGCCGCAAGCCCGGCCGCGCAGGCGGCGGGATGAGCGGAATAGGTGTAGCCATGGAAAAATTCGATCGCGTCCTTCGGGGCCGCGCCGGTCACGGCCTCATAGATCTCATCCTTCACCGCGACGGCGCCCATCGGAATGCAGCCATTCGTCAAGGCCTTGGCCATGGTCACAATATCGGGCGATACCCCAAAAAGCTCGCTTGCAAAAGGCTTGCCGAGCCGGCCAAAGCCCGTAATCACCTCGTCGAAGACCAGCAGAATGCCGTGATTGTCACAAATCTCGCGCAGACGCTCCAAATAGCCGACGGGCGGCACGAGCGTTCCGGTTGACCCTGCGACCGGCTCGATGAACACAGCCGCAATGGTCCCGCCGCCATAGGTCTGGCAGATCCGCTCCAAATCGTTTGCGAGTTCAATACCGTCTTTCTCGGGCCGTCCGTCGCAGAACAGCTCGTTCCCTGTCCAGGTGTGACGCAGCGTAACCACATAGGGAAGCGTGACGGGGAAGGTCTCGCGGTTTTTGACCATGCCCGAAAGGCTCAATCCGCCGATATTCACGCCGTGATAGGCCCGCTCCCGGCTGACAAAGCGCAGTCTCTGCGCCTCGCCCCGCGCATGATGATAGGCCATCACGATTTTCATGGCGGTGTCGACAGTCTCGGACCCGGAATTGACGAAGAACACGTGATTCAGTGGGTCGGGCAGTAGGCCCGCGACCCGATGAGCGAGATCAAACGCGCCGGGATGGCCAAGCTGGAAGGGAGCCGAGTAGGAGTTGGTCATAAGTTGGCGATGGACCGCCTCGGCGATTTCCGGGCGAGCGTGACCGGCCGGTGAGCAAAACAGACCGGAGGAGCCATCGATCACGCGCCCGCCGCGATGATCGGTGTAGTGCACGCCTTCGCCGGCAACGACGATCCGGGGGTTTTCCTTGAAGTCCCGGTTTCCCGTGAACGGCATCCAGTGTTCTTCGAGGGAATTTGGGCGCCTAGCTGCGCCAGCTTCGACAGTGTCCACGACTTACGTCCTCCACAGATTACTGACACATACTATCGCAGGTCCCGATCCGTATCCATCCCGGCGATGGGCGGCAGCATCTTTACCTGCTCGCGCACCGGCTATGATCGAAGTCTCGGCTCTGAGGAACGCAATTATCGCAATAATCTGAGCAAATAAAAAAGCCCCGAGAGCGATGCCATATTCCCGCGGCGAATTTACCGCCAATACCGATCGCACGCGTTATTTCGCCTGAGACGCATTTGCTGCTGCGAATGTGTCTCCGGCCTTAAAGCGAACAGCGGTGGGGGATTTGCGTCGCTAGTGGTTCGATTCAAACATTTGTATCCCATCTGCGGCGCGCTCAATTACAAATGTTTGAATCTCAAAAACCACTAAAAAGTCGTCGGGTCTCGTGGAGCT
>CAZMAC010000172.1:0-6764 GCA_964564085.1 uncultured Hyphomicrobiaceae bacterium | reverse complement strand
AAAAATGACGGGGTTTGTCAACGATCTGAGGCCTCTCACCAGAGGCCTTTTATTCTTGAGCGCTTTCAGGCAATTAATATCCGCCCGGGCTTCCGCCCCCTGTAGCCCCTGCTGCAGCCTGAGGATTGCCGATATTTCTGAAAAGCTCTTTCAACAAACCGTCTTCCGATCCTCGCGACGGCGTTTTCCGTGAGACGAAATCAATTACTTTTCCGTCCTGTAGGCCATAATTTGCCAGACGATTGACGGTCTCACTCTGATCGAAATAAACGGCTACGACGCGCCGGTCGACAATTTCAGGGCTTAAAAAGGCCGCAGACCTTTTTGTTGTCGTCGAAATGTAGTAAAAAGCATTTTGATCAACTGTGGATTTGGTATCCGGCGTACCGAGGGCAAGAATGACCTGGTCGCGGCTCATCCCTTCCTTCACCTGCGCCAAATCCTCGTCCGTAAAGACATGACCGTGTTTCGTAATATCCGAAGCACAAGCGGAAAGGCCCAAGGCAATGCCCGCAGCAGCCATAGCGTTGACGATAGGGCGAAGGAAAAATTTTCCGGTTTTCAGCTGTATTGCCTTTATCAAGGCTTTATTTCTCCTGTATAGAGGAACTTGATTTGACATAGTGCCGTACCTTACGATCCAGTAAAGCCTAAATAAGGCATTAAGAGCTTTTGATCCTAGTGCAAAGCTTTTCATTTGCGTGGTGACTGCTGTGACGAACATGACGCGTAACAGATTCCAAGCTCAAGGCCCTACAACACCGATGTTCCGCTGGTTTGCCGGTCGGGCTGCCCGCAAAGAGGCTGCGGAAAAGATCTACGACGCAATTGTGGCGCAGTCACGCAATCCCGGCTTTTATATTCGATGCTCGGTGCCGGACACCTTATCCGGACGTTTCGACATGCTCGTCATCCACATGTTTGTAGTCCTACAGATTTTAAAGCTCGGCGGACGCGAGGGCCAGCTCCTGGCGCAAGAAATTGTGGAAGCTTTCATCCGTGAGATGGATACGATGGTTCGTGATCTGGGCGTATCTGACCGCAACGTTCCCAAGGAAGTCCGCAAGATCGCGCAGCTTTTTTATGGCCAGCTGCTTGCTTATTCGACGGCTTTGCAGCGCAATAATATGAAAGCGCTGGGGACAGAAATCTCGAAGAGCTTCCAAGAGGGTGACGGTTCGGTCGATCAAGCCATCGCTTCCGACTCGATCGCGCTCTATATCAAGCAATCTATCAAGAATATCCAGGAAATGCCGCTAAACATGCTTTTGCAGGGCAATATACGGTTTCCCGAAATTGCTGGCCCCCGGAATGGCTACTGAGCGCCAAAATACTGCGCAACCGCCGGTTCTCTCCCAGAAGCTTTGCATCGAAGATAAGGGGGAGGTGTTTGAGAGCGTCGTCGAGATCTCCGAGGCAGACAGAGAAAAACTAGCGTCCTTTCTGTCCATTGAAAGTCTCGATTGTTTTTCCTTCAGCTATCAGGTGATACCGGCTTCCGGGGACAAATTTCTTCTGACCGGCAAAATTCATGCAAGCCTGACCCAGCTCTGTGTCGTGACGCTTGAGCCGGTCGACGAAGATATCGAGGAAGACTTCGCGTTGGAATGCCGGCCCGAAAACCAGATCAAATCGGGTGCGGAAAAAGCGGCTGAGTTGTCTCCAGACGCCATACCGGCGGATCCGCCGGTCCCGATTGTTGACGGTTGTATTGATATCGGCGCGCTCGCCGCAGAACTTCTCGCAAGCGCCATTAATCCTTATCCGCGCAAAGAGGGTGTAGAATTCGAATGGGACGACCCAAAGGATGAGACCGCGGTTGAGCGGACAAGCCCATTTGCCGAGCTGGCCAAGTTGAAAATGAAAAGGTAAGGGGAAGGTGCTCCCTGCCTTCATCTTGACTTTAGCCCCCGCCTCATATGAAGAGGCACCCCGCCTATGACTCGCAGATTGCTCCTCTCTATTCTTGTGTGCGGCGTTATCCTGTCGACGGCGGCTCTAGCTTATGCGCCCTATCTGCTGCGACTGCTCTATGAGGGCTATCCGGCCGCCATATGGCCCGCGCCGGGTGCCTTTGCGGAAATTTCAGGCAAATCTCCTCCCGTGCCGATCGCCCGAAGCTCGGACGCTTCGGAACGCGCGCTTCCCTCGGATTTGGCTAAGGTTTTCGATGCCTCAGGCGGCAGAGCCATCCTGATAGATCGCGCCGGACGGCTTGAGCTTGAACATTACTCGGCAGGCTTTGGGCCAAGCACGAAATTCAATTCCTTCTCCATGGCGAAAAGCCTTGTTGGTGCTTTAATCTTCAAGAGCTATGCCGAGGCCAGGATCAGAAGCCTCGATATCAGTATCGGCGAAATCCTTTCTGATTATGGCGACGCAGCGTTTCAGGCTGTCACGATTCGCGATTTGCTACGAATGCGCGGCGGGGTGCTCTTCCACCGGGACGACCCGCTGGCGACCGAGGATCAGACAAAGGATCTGGAAAGGGTGCTTTATAACCCGTTCGGACCAATGGCGCGCCTTCACGCCGAGGGGCCCACCGCAATTCGGCTCAATCTGACCGCGAACAAATCTCTTGCGAATGATTTCCGCTATCAAAATGTGAATACGGCAATCCTCGCAGCTCTCCTTGAAAAGCTCTATTCGCGCCCGATCGCTGATTTGTTGTCGGAAAAGATCTGGCGTCCCGCTGGTGCCGGCGCGGCCCAATGGAGACGCAGTCACGATAGCGGTTCCGTTTCGGCTTATTGCTGTATCTTTGCGACGTCTTATGATTGGATCCGTGTTGCGCGGTATCTCTTGCGCAATGGCACCGCATCGAAACCGTTTTTGCCGGAACCATTATGGCGTGAGCTCATGGGGCTGGACCTGCAATCCGCAGCGCTTCACAGCGTCGTTTACGGTTATCATTTCCGCCATGACATCCTGGATCGCCCGGGCGAGGCCCTTCAGGGCCGCTTTACCTACATGTTGGGCCAGGGCGGTCAGATTCTTTACATCTTGCCTGAGCACGATCTCATTGTGTTGCGTTTTGGCGAGCGCACGCAGCTTCTTCACACAACACTTTACGCTGCATCTCGGCTATTCGGCGCGCCGGCGGTGAATGCACGACCTTAGCACCATCACGATAGGATGATTCGAAGTGGCAAAGCGCACCTGAATTTCCTTGTATTGCCCGTGACATGAAGTATGGTCACGCGCGTTCGGGGCGAGGAGATTTTCCGGCCCCATCCATATTTCGGCAATTCCGGAAACGGAGAAATGGACGCGCGGATCAAAATAGCGCTCGACGCCATGGGGGGCGATCATGGCCCCTCGACCGCTATACCGGGAGCGGCGCTTTCGCTTGTCCGCCATCCGGACACCGAATTTCTGATTTTCGGCGATGAAAAGCTTATCGAGCCGTATCTGGAAGCACATCCCGCGCTCGCGCGTAATGCCCGCGTCATTCACACCGAAGTCGCCATTACAATGGACGCCAAGCCAAGCCAGGCGCTGCGTCAGGGGCGCGGTAAATCCAGTATGTGGATGGCGCTCGAAGCCGCCAAGAGCGGTGAGGCGGATGCTGTCGTGTCGGCCGGCAACACTGGCGCTCTGATGGTGATGTCCATGTTTTGCCTGCAAACCTTGCCGAATATCGACCGCCCGGCCATTGCCGGGGTCTGGCCGACCATTGCCAGCGAATGTATCGTGCTCGACATCGGAGCCAATGTTGGGGCCGATGCGCGTCAGCTTGTGGATAATGCCGGTATGGGCGCCGCACTCGCGCGGGCTTTGTTTCATGTCGAAAGACCCTCGGTCGGCCTTTTGAATATCGGTGTCGAGGAAGTTAAAGGGCTCGATGAGATCAAGCTTGCCGCCGAGGCTTTAAAAAAGCCGGATTTGCCAATCATTTATCACGGCTTCGTTGAAGGCGACGATCTTGGCAAAGGAACCGTTGACGTCGTGGTCACCGAGGGCTTTACAGGCAATATTGCGCTCAAGGCCGCCGAGGGCACGGCCAAGCAGATCGCCGCTTATCTGCGTGCCTCCATGGGCCGGTCGCTGCTTGCGCGCTTTGGTGCTTTTTTTGCGCAAGGGGCTTTTCGGGCCCTGCGTGATAAGATGGATCCGCGCCACGCGAATGGCGGCATATTTCTCGGGCTTCAAGGCATCGTCATCAAGAGTCACGGCGGTGCCGATGCGATTGGTTTTGCAAGCGCTGTCGATCTCGGTTACGACATGGCCAGGAGCGGGCTGGTAAGCGGCATTTCCAAAGACATAGAAAGTTTTCAGCAGGCATTGCAGCAAGCCCCCCAGTTAAAAGCAACGGATGTTATCTCGTGAGTTTAATTCGTTCTGTTATTCGTGGTTGCGGCTCATACCTTCCCGAAAAGGTCGTTACCAACGCTGAAATGTCGCGTATCGTCGACACATCCGATGATTGGATTGTGGAGCGGACAGGTATTCGCGAACGCCGGATCGCCGCAGACGGCGAGCTGACATCCGATCTCGCCCTCGCCGCCGCTCGAAATACGCTCAATGTTGCCGGACTCGAGCCGAAAGACATTGACCTTATCATTCTGGCGACCTCAACACCTGATCAGACATTTCCGGCAACGGCCGTCACGGTCCAGGCCGGCCTTGGCATCACACATGGTGCGGCGTTCGATCTGCAGGCTGTCTGCTCCGGTTTTGTGTATGCATTGGCGACGGCAGATAATTTTATCAAAGCGGGGCAATATCGGCGGGCTTTGGTCATTGGCGCAGAGACTTTTTCCCGAATTCTTGACTGGGAAGACCGGACGACCTGCGTTCTTTTTGGTGACGGTGCCGGTGCTGTCGTCGTTGAAGGCCAGCAAAGCAGCGGAAAAAAGAGCGAACGCGGTATCCTTGGATCAATAATTCGCTCCGACGGGCGCTATAGGGATCTTCTTTATGTCGATGGCGGCCCATCCTCGACAAAGACCGTCGGCCATTTGCGGATGCAGGGAAAAGAAGTGTTCCGTTTTGCTGTTACCGCGATTTCTGATGTGATAAAAGACACGCTTACGGCAAATGATTTAACGCCTGCGGATGTCAACTGGTTCGTGCCTCATCAAGCCAATAAGCGCATTCTTGACGGTACTGCGCGCAAGCTCGGGATTTCACCGGAAAAAATCGTTATGACATTGGAAAAACACGGAAATACATCTGCCGCATCGATCCCGCTTGCTCTCGATACAGCGCGCCTGGACGGGCGAATTCAACCCGGCAATATGGTATTGTTGGAGGCTATGGGCGGAGGTTTTACATGGGGGTCGGTTCTTGTTCGCTGGTAATATTGTTCTATAGTTAGACAAACAATCACAATTGCCCGCAATATAAAGATTTCATCGTATTACGAATTGAATATTTAACCTGTTTATTAAGAAAGCGGAGCGGCTCGGAGACGAAACTGAAAGGTTGAATCAGACTGCCGCGGCAAAAAACTTATTTAAATCAGCGTCGTCCGCAGATCAGACGTTGACCCTCTCTATTAAAGCATATTAATATTTCGCTTGGTAGAACTTGATAATTGAGCTGTATTCTCATGCCGTCAAACGGCAAAACACTCACCAGAGCAGATCTTGCTGAAGCCGTCTTTCAAAAAGTCGGGCTGCCTCGTAATGAGTCAGCCGAACTTGTCGAGAGCGTCATACGCGAGATCGTAACCTGCCTTGAGCAAGGTGAAAACGTTAAGCTTTCCGGTTTCGGATCTTTCGGCGTACGTGATAAAAGAGAGCGTGTCGGCCGTAATCCCAAAACTGGCGATGTTGTACCGATCACCCCGAGGCGTGTGCTTGTTTTCCGAGCAAGCAATATTATGAAGGAGCGTATTAACTCCTCCTTAGTGAAGAGTAAAAAAGCGGCGGAATAGATCCGGTGCGGGCTGGGTCGTTTTACAGTGGGGGTTATTTTGGAAAAGTCTTCGAGTGCATTCCGCACGATTAGTGAAGTTGCGTTTGAGCTGGATGTACCAAAACATGTGCTCAGGTTTTGGGAAGGTAAGTTCAGCCAATTGAGGCCAATGAAACGCGGTGGCGGGCGGCGTTATTACAGGCCGGAAGATGTCGATCTTCTGCGCGGGATCCGCTGGCTGCTCTATAGTGATGGTTATACGATCAAGGGCGTTCAGCGAATCCTGCGCGACCAGGGCGTTCGTTTTGTCAAAGAGTGCTGGCGCAACGACACAAAGAACACGAGCGGAGCGGCATCGGCCGCGATGGATATTCCCAATCTGGCGGGCGAGGCGGCAAACCAGGTTCATCGGACATCGAGCTTGACCGGGCGTAGCGGAGCACGCCGTGTTGTTTTGCCGGATGATGATTTTACGCAGGATCAGCGCGTATTTCTGTCCGCCATCCTGAGCGAGCTTGAGGAGTGCCGGGATCTCTTGCGGATCGCGCAATCCGACCGTGACGTGAACGCCTGATCAACCGGCTCTTTGCGGGCATTCCGTCCCATATCGTCGGTGCGTTGTTTTTGCCTGAAGGGTGCCGGCTCGCTTTGAAGCGGCCATTCTATGCCAACAAGGCTATTGACCCTGGTTGGCAGGCAGGGCAAATATGCCGTTAGGGTGGGAGATGAAACGCCAAAATCGGAGAGCGCGTTTCAAATTTCTGGGCCGAACTCGCAGAACGAATTAACGCGGGTCCGGCTGTCGAAGACACATAACAAAAATCGGAGCGTAGCGCAGCCCGGTTAGCGCACCAGTCTGGGGGACTGGGGGTCGGGAGTTCAAATCTCCCCGCTCCGACCAA
>CAZMAC010000171.1:0-6770 GCA_964564085.1 uncultured Hyphomicrobiaceae bacterium | reverse complement strand
GCGACACGATCGTAACGGCCCATGGCGGCGTTATGCGCTGTCTGAGACGCCATATTGAACGGCTCGATGAAAGCGCTGCGTTTCAGTTACATACGCCCCAGGACCAAGTCATGCGGATCGAAAACGGGCTGATCAGCTGGCTTTGACGCGTGCCTCTCAGAAGGCTTGCGGGGACAGGTCTTATTGGTGCTAAACCCGGCTGGGATTTTTCAGATTTTATGCTATTGTCCATCATCAGACTGGGGCATTTGAGACGTTTTCAAAATGCAGCGCGTTAACAATTGGACAAGGCGCGAATTCGCTCTGGCGCTGGCTTCCATCACACTGACGGCCTGCCCGATTTGCCGCGCGGCAAGGGCGCAACAAGACGTTATCCTGTGCGCGTCCGCCAAAAAGGGCACGCCCGACGAGGCGCAATGGCTTAAGACCAGCGGCGACAGCAATCTCGACAAGATTCTGGCTGCTGAGCTGAACGCGCAATCGAAATTTTTTGGGAAACGCCCGGCCTTCCTGCTTTACAGCGGCGACAACCATAACGCTTTGGCAACAACGAAAACGGAACTGAGCGGAACGCAGGGCAGCATCCTCTACAATCTTGAATTTTTGAAAACCCACCTGCTCTCCACGGAATGGGGCGGCGCGGTCGTCTCCGGGATCATTGCCCACGAATTTGCGCATATTTTTCAATTTTTCACCGACTATATGAACCGCCTTGCCGCGCTTCACACAACGGTCAAGTTTCAGGAGCTCCACGCCGATTTCCTGTCCGGCTTTTACATGGGTAAAAAGCATTCCGCCTCGCCGATTAAGCTGGACGATTATTTCGATGCGTTTTACGCACTCGGCGATTACAAGTTCGACAGCAAAGATCATCATGGGACACGCGCGGAGCGCTATTTCGCGATCAAGGCGGGTTATAATTTGTCTATCGGCAATCGCGGCCGGACCATCGATTTCGCCGCTTCGCAAGGTGAGGCGTTCCTGAAAGAGTATTTCCGCTAACCATCGGCGCGATAATTGTGAGACGGTTTTCGGGAAAATCTGATGCTGCTCTAAAAGGAGACGGGAATGGGAAATAAGGTCCGCATCAACGCCATATCATTCCTCATCGGTGCTTCAATCTTCGTCCTCGCAACTACGCCGCTTAAGGCAGAAAATGTCGCGGAACCCCCGGCAGAAAATGCCTCCTGCTATCCAGGGTTGCCTTGTCCCGGCGGACAGGGATCCGAAAATAGGGCCAATCCGCAAGGTGAAGCGCATCGCAACCCCGCTCCCGCGCAGCGATCGCAGGGTAGTTTCGGCCAGCATTTTCATTATGTCGGTCAAGTCAACCCGCCGGACCCCTGGCTGGCGCTTCGCACCGAACCGTCCTCAAAACGCGGCCGTCGTATCATGAAAATGCCGCAAGGCACGCTGTTACGCCAATTGGAGCGGCGCGGCTTTTGGTGGCGTGTCGAGCTGACGACGGGCGAGCGCGGATGGGCGCACAGCAAATGGATCAAGTGCTGTAAGACGCTGAATGATTAGAGCGTTTCCAGGCGAAGTGGGCACCGGTTCGCCGTCCGGAAACGCGGCAAGAAAAGACTTAAAGTCGCCCGCGCGTTTTTTACGCTTCACCATTTTATTTGCATGCATCAGCATCTTCTCAGCAGGCTCGACCTATGCAGCGCCAGTCTGTCCGAAGAATGCAGCGCAGGCTGAGCAATTCATTCTCGTTTTAAGCCCGTCGATGACGTCGACCAAAGCAAGCGTTCGCTATTTCGAGCGGCGCAAAGGCGGCGGCTGGCAACCGGTTGGTGAACGAACAGATGCCGTTCTGGGTCGCAACGGCCTTGGCTGGTCCTGGGCCTTTGAGCGTTATGCATCCGGCTCTCAGCCGATCAAGAAAGAGGGCGACAGGCGAACCCCGGCCGGCTTTTTCACCGTCGGGCGAGCTTTCGGATTTTCCTCGGCAAAGCGTAGGAACTATGTGCGCCTTGAGAAAGGCGAGCAGTTCTGCGTCGATGATCCGGCGTCGCCGCATTACAACCAGATCGTTCGAAGGGCGAAGGCTGGCAAAGCTGCCAGCGGCGAGGATATGGCCACGATTTCGCTCTACCGCGAAGGCTTGTTCCTGGACTATCCAACTAACCGCAAGGCCAAAGGCGGCTCCTGCATCTTCGTTCATGTCTGGCGAAAACCGACGACGGCGACCCTCGGCTGCGTGGCGCTGTCCGAATCCGGCGGCAAAGAAATGCAGAGCCGGGCCGCTTCGAGACAGACGATTATAGCGATATTGCCGAAGAAAGCCTGGGAGCGAATAAAGAGCTGCTTTCCGGGTGTTACCCAAGAGTAGATCGGACAAAAAAGCACGCTGCTTCAATAGGTTAATTTCCCAGATTGTCCATGATCTCTTTGGCGACGCGGCACCATTTATGAAAGCTGACATAACCGTCGGCCGCTGCAACCACGAACACCCCCCGATTTGAATGGACGAGCGTGCCGGGCTCATGAGAGTGCGGCTCGGTCCAGCCTGCCGCTCGCTGGGCATAAATCTTGGCACCATTGATGACCGCTATCGTCTCAAGCGGACCGAAAGCCCGGACAAGCTGCAGGATCGTCGCCACCGACGATGAAAAATCGATCGTCCGGTCTTCATCGGAATATTTGCCCCAATAGCTGCCTTTACCCTGCGGTTTTGCATCAGCCCAAAGCGCGCCAAAATCGGCGACAATGCGCCCTGCAAGCTTACGTGTCGCCATTTGTATTTTGACATCCAGCGAGTCGTGACATTCGTCCGGCGTCATAGGAAAAGTCTCGCTATCCAGAATATCTCCGCGGTCGAAGCGGTGCGCAATCTTGTGACAGGTCACGCCCCAAGGGTCCCAGCCTTCATAAATTGCGCGAACCATCGGATAAGGTCCCCGGCCGTGGGGTAGAGGCGATGAATGAAAATTGACGGCGTAGGAGAGGAATGGCTGCCAGTCCGGAATACGCACCGGATGTTCGGCAACGATCAGGGCCTGGCAATCCCGCGTCGCAAGATCTTCCAGATCGCGCTCGACGATAGGCGATATTTGGATCTCGATCCCCAATTGCCGCGCATAGGCAATAACTTCGCGATTAAATTCGCGGCGATTATCCAGCGGCTGCGTATAAAGTTTGACGGGCTGCCAACCGGCATCGACGAAGGTCTCGAAGACATAGCGATGACGGTCATTGCAGGCCATAGCAAAGCGCATGAGTGATCCTGTTTTTTGATTGATCTAAGATGATAGCGCGCAAGATAGGTGCGAATTTGGACTTTTTTCCAAAGGCAAAAGCACGGTCGGTCGGTCATCCCCCGATTTGCTTCATCAGAACGAAGCAAATCTGCAAGCGTAGATTGAGGCTCGTGACAGCCCTCGCCGATATCTCTATAAAATTGCCTCATGTCACATAACAGCTTCGGCCATCTTTTCCGCATCACGACCTGGGGCGAAAGCCACGGGGCCGCCATTGGCTGCGTCGTTGACGGATGTCCGCCTGGGATTCCGCTGACGGAAGACGATATACAACCCTTTCTCGACAAACGCCGCCCCGGCCAGTCGCGCTACACGACGCAGAGGCAAGAGGCAGACAGGGTCAAAATCCTCTCCGGCGTTTTCGCAAATGAAGACGGCGTCCAGGTCACGACCGGCGCGCCGATTTCGCTCCTTATCGAGAATACCGATCAGCGTTCGAAAGATTACGGCGAGATCAAAGACAAATTCCGCCCCGGCCATGCCGATTACACCTATATCGCCAAATATGGCATTCGCGATTATCGCGGCGGCGGGCGCTCTTCTGCGCGTGAAACGGCAATGCGGGTTGCGGCAGGTGCGATTGCGCGGAAAGTCGTACCGGGCCTCACGGTACGCGGCGCGCTCGTCCAGCTCGGCACAGAGACCATCGACCGGGCGAATTGGGATTGGGACGAGGTTGAGCGCAACCCATTTTTCTCGCCCGATCATGCCAGCGTGCAAAGTTGGGCGGCCTATCTTGACGGCATTCGCAAAAGCGGCTCATCCTGCGGCGCGGTCGTTGAGATCGTCGCAGAAGGCGTGCCTGTGGGGCTTGGCGCGCCGATTTACGGCAAACTCGATCAGGACATTGCCTCGGCGCTGGTGAGCATCAATGCGGTGAAAGGCGTCGAAATCGGTGCGGGCTTTGCCGCCGCCGCGCTCTCAGGCGAAGACAATGCCGATGAAATGCGCATCGGGCCAGGGGGAAAACCTGCCTATCTTACGAACAATGCTGGCGGAATTTTAGGCGGCATTTCAACCGGCCAGCCGGTGATTGCCCGTTTTGCGGTCAAACCCACCTCTTCAATCCTGACGCCACGCCGCACAATCGACGCGCAAGGCCAGGAAACCGACATCGTCACCAAAGGGCGGCACGATCCTTGCGTCGGAATCCGAGCGGTGCCGGTGGGTGAGGCGATGCTCGCCATTGTCATTGCCGACCATTATTTGCGTCATCGCGGGCAATGCGGGGTATAATGTCAGCTCAGTAAACCCGCAGCGTCTGATTTGGCCTATTTGCGGGATCCAGTGCCGATGAAATCCACAGCGGATGCTCCGGACTTTGTCGAAGGCGGCTATGTGCTCGCCTATGGGGAGCATGCTTCTAATTTTCACTTCAATGTCATGGCGCTGCTTTCTGCGATCTTGTTCGCATTGTTTGCCGTGATGGGCTATGCGCCCTTGCTCATCCCGGCTTTTGCTGCAGGCTGTACCGCTTATTATTATTATCCGCTGAAAGAAAAAACGCCACGCATCGGCGCCTGGCAGTATGGACTGTTTATCGATGGGTTGGGGCTCGTACCCTGGCGCGTCATTGACGACATCAAGCTTGTGACCTTTACCTCCCGTTTCGCCCAGACACATGAACTGGAAATCCATTTGAAGGTCCAGCTTGAGAAGGCGCTTTACGCGGATTGGCGCAAGCTGCCGGTCTGGCGGCTGCTCATGAAGCTGCCCTGGACCATCAAAGATGAGCGGATCGTCCGCGTGCCGCTCGAGCCCTTCGCGCCGCCCGCACGCGATATCCATCGCCAGCTCAAAGCCATGATGGATTATTATCAGTAGATCAACCTTGCCTGATCGCGAAACGCTGGAATGGCTTTATCGGCCAGGCTGAAGAATGAGATAGGTGCCTGCCAGCAGCAAGAGCGCGCCAAGGCCCTTTTCCCAGTTCACCGATTGCGGTGCCTGCAGCACGCCGAACTGATCATAAGTCATCGAGCCGATCATCTGACCGGCGATGACCAGGGCGATCATGGCCGCCGCGCCAAGTTTGGGTACGGTGAAGGCCGCCTGCCCGACGAAAAAGATGCCCAGAAGGCCGCTGAACCAGCAGTAAAACGGCACGCGGGCGATTTGCTCCGCAGCCGGGACGGGGCTGCGCAGAGCAAAAAGGATCAAAATCACCATCAGCGTGCCGCCGGCGAAATTGACAAGCGTCGCCCAGATCGGGCCGCCAAGAATATGGCTTGTGCGCGCATTCAAAAGGGCTTGAAGCGGCAGGAAGAAGCCGGACGCCGCCGCCAGCAAAATGTATTTCAGCATGATCTCTCCGGGTTACAAAGTCAGGCAGGCTTTCGTCCTACAACGACTTTGGAGAGATAGGCCAGTGAAGTTTCGATCCCTTCGAAACCGCAATCTGCAAAAAGCGGGTTCAGATCGTCGCTGAGATAGTGCTCGTAATAGGGCTCATGAAAGCGGTGCGGAAAGGCTTCCAGCAGACCGTCATAAGAGGGTTCATCTCCCCATTGCAGCGAGTCGACCAGCACATAAATTCCGCCCGGTTTCAGCACACGCAGGATCTCTTTCGTAACCGCCTGCCGGACTTCGCCGGGAAGCTCATGATAGAGATAAATCGAGGTCACGATATCCTGGCTGGCCTCGGGGAATGGCAGAGCCTCGCCGTTGCCTTGCATAATCGTGACGTTCCGGCGGCCGGCCAGATAATCCCGCGCCATTCCGGCATAAGCCTCCGAGAGATCGATACCGTTCATCGGCATGGCCGGAAAAGCCTGTGCGGCCTGACCCAGAAAACGCCCGGTGCCGCAGGCGACGTCAAGCATGGACAGCTTGCGCTGGTCCTTGCCGCGCACATAGGTGGCGATGGGCGGTAGAGCCTGACGGCGCATGGCTCCGGACGTACCGATGAACAGCGTATCGACCTGAACGTCGTAAAGCAGCGCGGATTCCTCGCTCAGATAGCCGCCCGTTTGGAAATGAAAATTGCGGGCATAATAGTCCGGCAAACCTTCCGCTTCCGGCATCGCTGCAGCCTCCTCCGCGCGGCCCTGGAGACGCCGCTCATTCGAAGCTGGCAAGTCCGCGAACATCCGGCGCAACGCCTCGATATGTTTGGCGAGCGAGTCTTCGTCATCCATCGCCGGATAAATACCTTTGCGGACATTGTCCGCATCCCGCGCTTGCAATCTGAGCGCGGCGCGGAACAGCGCGCGATCTCCGGGCGTCGGCCGTGTCGGCTTAAATCGCGGCGCGCCTTCGCTCAGCTTGGCGACACGGCGCTGCATAATGCTCGCAACGACGGAGTACCATCCGGTGCGCGCGGTTTGTCCTGCCAAATGCGCATATGCTTCAAGGCTGTTCGACATCGTCAATCTCCGGTAATCTGCTTCTTAGAGCCTAATCCGCCCCGATGGAATCGGGACGTCGGCTCTACCCTTTTATCTTATCGCGCTTTCAGAGCGGCGAACCGGTAACCACTTCGCCTGAAAGCGCTCTAGCAGAAGATGG
>CAZMAC010000170.1:0-6782 GCA_964564085.1 uncultured Hyphomicrobiaceae bacterium | reverse complement strand
CATCCCCACCCTGGCAAGTCGGTCTTAAGCCCGGCGCCCCGTCAGGGAAGCGACGGGAGTAGTATAAGTTGACGGAGAGGGGCGGGGATAACTTCGGGCGAGAAATTTATGACTTGGTGAATGAACCCTCAACGTCATTGCGAGCGCCTATTAGATCAACCCTCGTTCAATTGGCATCAATTGAGTGAGGTCAAGTTGATCTAAATCTATAGCTTAGCGCAACTGTCCGCGTCCCGGCGGACGCGCGTTGCTCTAGTGGAGCTTTTGAATTTGGTATTTGAAAACGAGGTTTGCCGCAAATGGGTATCAAATGTCAAATTCGCTCCACTAGGGCGCGCGGCAATCCATGGTACGGCGGATTCAGAGTTTACAGGTGGATTGCATCGTCGTCCGCGGCTTGCTCCACGGACCCATTCCGCGGACTTTGCTGCAGTCGCGAAACGCTGAGAGACCACTGCTATGGATTGCCGGGTCAAGCCCGGCAACGATATTTGAAAGTCGTCCCCGTCACCCACAAGAAGCGCCAGCCAGGAAGCAATCTACCAATGAACATTGACAATGCTGCTATGAGCAAAAACTTGAGCGAAATAAAAACGAATTGAGCCACATTTTACACAAAAGACGTGATAATTCTTTTGTGTCCGGGGGTTTTCGTCTTATGCGTATGCCGCCCGGATACAAAGCCTCCACCCAGACGAACGACATATCGACAGTCCATGATCCAGCCTTATGACATAGGATGCGAGCCCTCACCATCGATGCCGGCAGAAACGCTGTTGCAAGACGGCCGGAACGCTTTTCTGCTTTTCTGGGCAGTGTCGAAAGAGGTGGACCCGAAGTCAGGTTACCTGAAGGATCTGGGCTGTGCGGTCTTGGAATGTGAAAACGTCTTATCCACGCGCTTCGGTTACCCGAATGATGAGGGCCTGCCCGAACATCCTTTTTATGAAATGGGCCTTAAAGACCTGAACACGTCGATTGCCGTGACGTCGGACTCGGCCTGGCGATCGGAGCTGATCCAACAAGCAAACGCGTCCGCTGACCGCATTTGGGGTAATAGGGAAATCGCGAGCAAAAAGCCGCGAGAAGACTCCGGCTACCACCATTTTATTATTTGTCTGAAGGAATGCACTTTCGAATGTATCGCGACAGGCCTTAAAGTGGTCCGCTTCAGCCCCGATTTTAAAACGGGTTCTGACTTCGTCATGCAACGATTTGATCAGCATTGAAAAAAGACATCATGCTGACGCGCGATGATTTTCTTTAAAGTTTCAATCCGCGCTTTTCCAATTCGCGACGGATCTTTTCTTCAGCTTCGGAGGCGATCTTCTGCCCCCAGGCATTGCCAAGCACCATCGCCTCGGAGGTAAGCTGGGGCATGGCCTCGATGAATTTCTGCCCCACCGGTGAGCGATAGAAATCGGCAAGTGCGTTCATTTCTTCAACTGTAAATTTGCTCGCATAAAGAACCGCGATCTGATCGATGATTTCGCTGCGGCGATCCAAAAACTGCTTCTGGATTTCATCAAAGATCTGATCGATTTGCTCGCTCTTGTTTGAGCCGGGTGACGGCAGGGATTGACGCATTTGCTGAAACATCAGCGGAATAATCGTCGTAAATTGCGCATCCGTATTGGTAGCGGCGAGGAGATTGCGCGCCGCCTCCAGCTTTTCCGGCGCAACTTTTGACGTTGTCTGGGCAAAGCTCGCCCCAGCGCTCGCCAGCAGCAAAAACAAAAGCGCAACGCAGGCTTGCATCGCTTTATGACGTCTCATCACCCCACCCCTTGCCTGAGCCCCTTCGGCCTGTTGGCTTTCAACCACAAAGCCTTATCACTGTCGCCACATTAATCGTCTTCTGCGTCTATAATCTGTACGCCTGACGGCCCGGCGATAATGGCCTGGTCGGCGATATCGATAAACAGGCCGTGCTCGACAACGCCCGGTATCATTTCAAGAACATCGCTCAGCGCTTCAGGCTCGGAGATCTCATCAAAAGCGCAATCCGCGATGAAATTGCCGCTGTCGCTCACGAAAAATTCGCCATTCAGACGTCGCAGCGTGATCTCGCCTTCGGAGCCCGCGTCATAAGCGGCATCTTCCATCATCTTAAGAGTCGCTCTCGCTCCGAAGCGGACGACTTCCACGGGCAGAGGATAGGCGCCGAGCGTGGATACGCGCTTGGAATGATCGGCAATGACAACCATACGGTCCGATGCCATCGCCACGATCTTCTCCCGCAGCAGCGCGCCGCCGCCGCCCTTGATCAAACGCAGCGAGTCATCGATCTCATCGGCGCCGTCAATGGTCAGATCCAGCTCGGTATGCTCATCCAGTGTCGTCAATGCCAATCCAGCCCGCTGGGCGAGAATTCGGGTGTCCTCGGAGGTCGGAACACACAGCACATCAAGCCCCTCCTTGACCTTCCGGCCCAAAAGCTCAACGAATTTTGCCGCCGTCGAACCCGTGCCGAGACCGAGCTTCATGCCCGGCGTGACAAGTTCGAGCGCACGCTCAGCCGCGATCGACTTGAAAATATCATTGCTCATCTTCAATTTCCGTCTCCCCGATAAGAGCGAAATGTGCTTCAGCGAGGCTCTTCACTCAACTCTGTCTCTTTTATTCTTTCCTGATCTGTTCACTCAGCTCGTGTCCTTGAAAGTGCACAAGGCAGCGCCGCCGGATGCTGCGCTGCGATCGCTCAGGAACCGGTGGAATCGAGATATTAGCTGTCGAGACCGCCCATAAACATATATTTTATTTCGACAAACTCATCGATACCATGATGCGAGCCTTCGCGTCCGAGCCCGGATTGTTTCACACCGCCAAACGGCGCCAGCTCGGTGGAGATGATCCCCTCATTGATGCCGACAATGCCGAATTCGAGCTTTTCCGCAATGCGCCAGACCCGGCCGATATCGCGCGCATGGAAGTAGGATGCGAGGCCGAAGGGCGTGTCATTCGCGATCTTGACGGCTTCCTCATCCGTCTTGAAGCGAATCAGCGGAGCGACCGGGCCGAAGGTTTCCTCCTGGGCAAACAGCATGTCGGTTGTCGCATCCGTTATGACGGTCGGCTCATAAAACGTGCCGCCAAGCGCGTGGGCCTTGCCTCCGGTGAGGATTTTCGCTCCCTTGGAGAGTGCGTCCTGATCATGCTGCTGAACCTTCTTGATCGCGGCCTCATTGATGAGCGGGCCTTGAGTAACGCCCTCTTCATCGCCGGGACCGACTTTCATCTCTTTGACCTTCGCGGTCAGCTTTTCGGCGAAAGCGTCATAAACGCCGTCCTGAACCAAAAGACGGTTCGCGCAGACACAGGTCTGACCCATATTGCGGTATTTGGAAGCGATCGCATCTGTCACGGCCTTATCGAGCTCGGCATCGTCGAAGACGATGAACGGCGCATTACCGCCAAGCTCCAGCGCCACCTTTTTAACCGTACCCGCCGCCTGCTCCATCAGGATTTTGCCGATTTCCGTCGAGCCGGTGAAGGCGATGATGCGGACGAGTTCGTTCGAGGTCAGCTCCTTGCCGATGACAGAAGCTTTGCCGGTGATGACATTCAAAACGCCTTTCGGCACCCCGGCCTGATGTGCCAGCTCGGCCAGCGCCAATGCGCTGAGCGGCGTTTCGGTTGCGGGTTTGATGACGGCCGTGCAGCCCGTCGCAAGGGCCGGGGCCACTTTGCGGGTGATCATTGCCAGCGGGAAATTCCACGGCGTGATCGCGCCAACGACGCCGATGGGCTGTCTGAGCACCACGATCCGGCCGTTTGCCTTATGGGTTGGGAGAATCTCGCCGTAAACGCGTTTGGCTTCCTCGGCGAAAAATTCGACAAAACCGGCCGCGTAAGTGACCTCGCCGCGCGCCTCCGTGAGGGGTTTACCCTGCTCCGCCGTCATGAGACGCGCCAGCGCCTCGGTATTTTCAATGATGAGATCGAACCAGCGGCGTAAAATGGCCGAACGCTCTTTCGCCAGCTTGTCGCGCCACGGCCCGAAAGCGCGGTTTGCCGCTTCTATTGCGGCCCTCGTGCCGTCCGCACCGGCGTCCGGAACGCGCGCGATTTCAGCTCCCGTTGCAGGGTTCGTTACCGGAATTGTGGCTTGGCCAGTCCATTCTCCATCGATGTAGCATTGTTGCCGGATGAGGGTTTCCACTGTCTGGTCCATCGCCAACTCCTTGTTTTCCGGATAGCCGTTTTTGCTTTATGAAACATATCTTGGGCCAGCTTTGCGCCGACTGCAACGCATGCATGCAAAGCAAGCCGGTTCAATCATCACTCTTATATGGGACGCGGCCCTGAGAAAAGCGAAGGCGGCATGAGGGATTTAACGGTTATCTTCGATCTCGACGGCACCATGATCGATACCGCGCCGGATTTGATCGTGGCAACAAATCATACGCTGAACCTCTATGACATGGCGCCCGTCGATGACGAAATCATAAAATCCGGCGTCGCCTATGGTGCGAAAGCGATGATTCGCGCCGCGATGAAGTCGCATGGACGTGACCCGCACGAGGGCGAGCTGACGGTGATGACCGAGCAGCTTGTATCCTATTACAGCGACCACATCTCGGTTCACAGCCGCCCCTTTCCCGGCCTTTTGGGTGCGCTGGAGATACTGAAGGCAACCGGGACAAGGCTTGGCGTCTGCACGAATAAGCGCGAAACGCCAGCGCGCAAGCTGCTTGGCGAGCTTGAGATCGACCATTTTTTTCATGCCATTGCGGGACGGGAGACGTTCGGCGTTCAAAAGCCCGACGGCGGTCATATTCTCGGGACGATCGCGGCTGCGAATGGCGATCTGTCCCGCGCCGTGATGATTGGCGACAGTCTTGCCGATGCGGGCGCGGCGCGCGATGCGAAAGTGACGTTTATCGCTGTCAGTTTCGGCTATGGCGAGCCCGTCGAAACCTTGGCGTCCGACGCCGTGATCGACAGCTTTCATGAGCTCATTCCGGCCCTGCAAAGGCTTTTTCCCGATCCGGAAACGTAATGCGCCTCATTCAGGGCGGCTGATTTGTGCGTAATCGCCCTTCGACCAGCGGTAAACGGCAAAAGCCGGTAAATCGACATCCCCTTTTGCATCAAAGCGCAGCTGGCCGATCACCGTGTCAAAACTGCCGTCATGCAAGGCTCGGGCAACCGTCGCAGCGTCCGGTGTTCCGGCCCGCTCCGCCGCCTGCGCCCAGCTCTGCACCGCCGCGTAGCTATAAAGCACATAGCCTTCCGGCGAGCGCCCGGTTCCCGCAAAGCGCTTGATGACATCCTGCGCAGCCGGTGATTTTCGCGGATCGGGCACGAATGTAAAAAGAGCGCCTTCCGCTGCATCTCCGGCAATCGACCAGAATTCGCGCACGACCAGACCATCGCCGCCCATGAAAGCCGCATCGAGCCCCTGTTCCCGCATTTGCCGCAAGATAAGACCGGCTTCGGTATGATAGCCGCCGATGAAAACAGCCCCGATTTTTGCTTCTTTCAGCTTGGTGACGAGCGCTGTGTAATCTTTCTCACCTGCAGTAAAGGCCTCATAAAGCACCTCTTTGCCATCATTTTTTCGCAGCTCAGCACGTGTTGCATCGGCCAGGCCTTTGCCATAGGCGCTTTTGTCGTGAAGGATCGCAATCCGCTGATCAGCGAATTTTTCCGCCAGAAACTTCCCGGCCACGCCGCCCTGGAGGTCGTCACGCCCGCAAACCCGGAATACGAATGCGCTGCCCGAATCTGTCAAAGCCGGATTGGTGGAAGCCGGCGAGATCATCACGACAGCCTCTTCGGTGTAGACCTGTGCCGCCGGGATCGAGCTTGAAGAGCAGAAATGTCCCGCCACGAAAACAGCGCCTTTGGCGGCAAGCTGATTGGCAACCGCGACGGCCTGTTTCGGGTCGCACTGATCATCGCCGATCTCCAATTGCAGTTTCTGACCGAGCACGCCGCCTTGTTCATTGATGTC
The DNA here is from genome assembly GCA_964564085.1 of uncultured Hyphomicrobiaceae bacterium. Lineage (GTDB taxonomy): Bacteria > Pseudomonadota > Alphaproteobacteria > Rhizobiales > Rhodomicrobiaceae > JAHQVI01. The sequence continues at coordinate 823 of CAZMAC010000170.1, read as the reverse complement.
CGACACGGCCTGACGCACACCGAGAAGCATTTGTTCGCCGAGGCTGGCAAGCTGGCCTGTCACGGGCCCGGCAGCGGCAATGAGAATGTCAGCGCGCGCTGGGGCGCAATTCAGCAATAGGACAAATAAGACCGTTACGATTGCCCGCATCCTGCCCTCCGCGTCCGAATTCTCCGTTTTGCCTTCATAAAACGCTATATTAGACTCAGCTTGATCATCATTGGAGATTTTATGACACTTTTTCTGCTTAAGAGCCCGCGCGCAAAAGGTGTTTTGAGGAGCCCTTTGGCGCTGGTTCTTGCTGCCGCTTTCCTTCTCGCTTCCTATGCAGCGACAGCCGTTTCAGGCGCTAAAGCGGAACCCAGACAAGCGCCCAACAGCCGTGTCTCTCTCGACCTTGAGCCGAAGTTCCAGCCGTCTGATCGCTTTTCCGGATTTGTGGACGAAAAAACGAGTGCATCTTTCGTTATCGTCGAGATGCCGGCGCAGGCTTATGAAGAGCTCAAGAAGATGCCGGATCGCACCGATGCACTTGCCCAGCGCGGACTAACGGATGCAGAAGTCAAATCACTGTCTGGCCGCGAGGGCGACTATGTCTATTTTACCGCCAGGCAAAGCGCGGGCGGAATTGACGTGGCCAAATTTGTCCTGATTTTTCGCGAGGCCGACCTGACGGTCATGATCAGCACGAATATTCCGCAAGTCGCTTTCGATGCCGGAGCATACACCAGGGAGCAGCTCGAGACGCTCCTTGAGGACGATTATCCAGCGGGCACGCAGCTCCAGGTCCTGCTCCATGCCAGCCCCAATCTCGTGCGCGCCT
>CAZMAC010000169.1:0-6791 GCA_964564085.1 uncultured Hyphomicrobiaceae bacterium | reverse complement strand
CGCCCGCACGGAGTTCCATCGGCGTTCGGTCGAACAGCACAAGGCGCGCATAACGGCCTGAAAGATGTCCTCTCAGTGCGCTGCCGATTTCACCCGCTGCCCCGGTGATCAGAACACGTTCCGGTCTTTCGCTCATGATGATTCCAGCCTCGGTCTGCCGAATTTTGGCGCGGGACGCGCACCGGCCACTGGCATTTCAGCCGTCAGAATGGCGCCGCCATCCTGTTCGGTGATGTAGAGCGTCTTACCTTCCGGCCCGCCATAGGCAATATTCGTCGACTTCCGGCCCGTCGGCGTATTGATGCGCATCAGCGGCTCGCCGAATTTGCTGAACAGCCAGACCGCGCCGAAGCCAACGTGAGCGACCGCCAGATTGCCTTCATTATCGATGGCCAGGCCATCGGGACCGGAGCCGCCGGACATCTGGATAAAGATGCCGACCTTGGCGACGGTTCCGTCAGCCAGAAGCGGCACGCGCCAGATGCAGTTCCCGCGCGTCGCAGCGACATAGAGTTCGCTCTCATCATGGTTGAGCACCAGGCCGTTCGGGCTTGGCACATTGTCAAGCAGCAGATCGAGCTGGCCGCTGGCCCGCAGCCGAAAAACGCGTCCCGTTGGATCGTGGACCCCGGTCAGCCCCTGGTCGGTGAAATACACATCACCATTCCGCGAAAAGGTCAAATCGTTGATCGCCTTGAAGCGCTCGACACGATAGCGATGAACGATGGTCCAGATCTCGCCAGTCTGCGGATCGAGCTCGACGAGGCCGTTGCGAAAATCGGCGATGATGAACCGGCCGTCGGCATCGGTCTTCAGACCGTTGGGCTCGCCGTCATAATCGGCGATGACCGAAAACTCGCCCTCGGCTGAAACGGCGAAAACCCGGCCATAGGGAATGTCGACGCAATAAAGTCGCCCTTGCGGATCGAAACAGGGGCCTTCCAGCCCGGAATGGGGTGTATGGCGTCCGGGTTGTCCCGAAACCCATTCGGACGGAGCCCCCGCCCGATAGAGGCTTTCGGGCAATCTCGCGAATGGCGTGGCGTCCACAGCTGGGGGAGCGGAAAACACCGAAAATCTCCTTTTATCGTCAAGCATGCGTCGGTTGAACAGTCTTGACTCGAGGCTTGGTATGCAACACGGTATACCAAATAGAGCGAAAAAGAAACGGCCGAAGACCAGTCGGCCTGGCGCTCGTGGCGTTACGGGAGATCGCCGGTCATCATGGCTGACACCGCCATTCAGACAAAGCAGGGACTTGGCGCCGGCGTGCTCCGCTGGATCTTTGGGCGAGCGTCCGGCAACGCGGTGATTTACATCCTATCCTTCATGCTCGGTCTGCTTGTTTGGGAGGTGATCGCCGCACAATTGCCCGGAGTCGTTTTCGCATCGCCGAGCGTGGTGATTGAGCGGCTCTATACAGGCCTTCTGAACGGCTCGATCTCCGGAGCGTTTCTTAATTCGCTGAACCACATGGTGCTTGGCCTCGCTCTGGCTATCGCCGTTGCTGTACCGCTTGGCTTTCTGATCGGACGCAACGAGGCCGCCTTTCACATCGCCGATCCGATCGTCAATGCGTTTTTCGCGATCCCCTCGGTTGCTTTCGTGCCGTTTCTAATCGTCTGGTTCGGTCTGTTCTACGAAGGCCGCGTCTCGCTCGTGTTCATCATGTGCGTCTTCGACATACTCGTGACCGTTTCGGCAGGTGCGCGCAATATCGACGCCTCGATGATGGCGGTAGGGCAATCTTTTGGTGCCTCACGCTGGCACATATTTACAAAGGTCATGCTGCCTGCAAGCCTGCCGTTCTTGCTCACCGCACTGCGTATCGGACTGATCCGCGCGATCAATGCCATGATCACCGCGGAGCTGTTCTTCGCGACAGTCAATCTTGGCGCCTATCTCGAAGAGGCATCCGCCAGATTCGACGCCGCGGGAATGCTAGCGGTGGTGTTTCTGCTTGCCCTGTTCGGTCTTGGCGCTCAGGAGGGGGTCAAGCTGATGGAGCGCCGCCTTCTGCCCTGGCATGTGAGGGACTGAGGCAATGAGCACGGTCCGCAAACGGCTTTACAACCTTATCGGCATCCTGGCGACACTGCTGATCTGGGAGGCTGCGGGCCAATATCTGGGCGACGCATTGCTGGCGCCGCCATCGTCTGTATTCGTCACATTCGTTGAACTGTTTGTCGATGGCGAAATGCTGACAAAGCTTGCCGGCTCGTTGCAACTGGCCGCGGTCGGGTTCGGCCTGGCCTGCCTGATCGGCATGCCGCTCGGCGCAATGATGGGCCGGTCAGCTGTGATCGACGCGCTCGTTCACCCCTGGATTTCGATGCTTGTTGTAACCTCGGTCGCCGCCATCCTGCCGATCTTCATGCTACTATTCGGAACCGGCGACCAATTCCGCATCGCCATCATTTTCACAGCCTCGATCGGCTATATCGTATTGACCGCCTATCACGGCGCGCGTGGCATCGAGCCAAAGCATATCGATGTCGCCCGTTCCTTTTCAGCAGGCCGGATCCAGACCTATCGGAAGGTCATCCTGCCGGCGCTCTTCCCCTATCTGATCACGGGCGCGCGTCTTGGTCTCGTGCATGCGCTGCGCGCCATGATCGTTGCGGAAATGTTTGTCATCTCCGGCTATGGCGGGCTGATCTTTCATACCGGCCTCGATGTCTCAACCGCGCCGATCCTGTCCTATCTGATCCTGCTTATGGTGGTAAGCCTTGGCGCGAATATGGCGCTGCAGCGGGTCGGACGGTCAGTCGCACCTTGGTATGAAGCTCGTATGCAGCGAGCTTGAGGTGCAAGTTCAAAGAGAGAGTAGATAATCAAATGGGAGGAAGAATATGATCAATCGCCGTAAATTTCTTAAGACAACCGGTCTTGCCAGTGCAGCCATTTTGGCATCGGGCGGCATAAGTCCGCTTCTTGCCGCTTCCCGTCGCCTAACCGTCAACATACCGGGGAACAGCCTCGGCGTTCATATCCCTTATATGGCCGCGATCAACGAGATTCTGCCAACGCTCGGCGGATATGGCCCGGCGGACTGGCAGCGTGTGCCTAAACTTCAGACGATTACGCAGTCGATTCTAACGGGCACAACCGAAATCGGTTCGGGCGATGCGATCTCGACGCTCCGCGCGGTCGAGGCTGGGGCAAGGCTGAAAATCATCGGCAATGCTTTTATGAACACCAGTCTCGTCTTTGTTGTGAACGGCGACAAGATCAAGGAATACAGTGACCTTGAAAAATCCGATGTCACGCTCGCGGTCAACTCAAAGGGCGACTTCACCCATGTTCTGCTCGACGGTCCGCTCAGAAAAAACGGCGTGGATGTGAGCAAGGTCAATGTCATCACCATGGGCGGGTCTGGCGCGCGGATGCGTGCGCTGCTTGCCAATAAGGTCGATGGGGTGCCGATCCACTTCGATCAAGCGAGCCAGGTTGCCAAGGAAGGCAATTACAAAGTGATGGTCGAGCCTGCGAAAGAGTTCGATGCCTTTCTGGGAGAGGTCTGGATCGTTGGCGCCGACTGGTTGGCGAAACCGGAAAACGAGAAGGCCGCCGTCGATCTGCTCAAATCGACGATCATGGCGTTCCGTAAAGCCAACAGCGATCCGGCCTGGTATGCCGAGATGTACCGGAAATACGGGACCAACAAGAAGATGGCGACGGCGACAGATGAAGAAATAGAGGTGGTTCGCAAGGCTCTGGGCGAGGATATAGGCTGCTGGCTAAACGATATGCGGCATTCAATGCCAGACTACGAATCGCTTTTGACGGTTTATAAGGCTGCCGGCGCCATTCAGGGTACCGTCGATTTGTCTCAAGTGGTGGAAACCTCACTTGTCGATAAAGCTCTGAAGGAACTTAGCTGATCATGACGGCGGCTTCGAAGCTCGAGCTGCGCGATGTCAGCAAGACGTTTCGTTCGGGCGGCGCCCGTATCGTTGAAGCCGTCAGGGATCTTTCGCTTCAGGTGGCCGATCTCGAATTTCTGTCGATGATCGGCCCGAGCGGCTGCGGAAAGTCCACATTACTCCGTTTGATCGATGGGCTCACCCTCGCCGATCGGGGACGTATCCTGCTCGATAGCGAAGACGTTACCAATGTCGTCGGGGGAAAGGGTCGGGGCATGGTTTTCCAGAGCTTCGACCTGTTTCCCTGGCGCACTGTGCTCAAGAATGTCGAGTTCGGGCTGGAGGTTCAGAACCTGCCCGCCGGTGAACGGCGGGACATCGCCCAACATTATGTCGATCTCGTCGGCCTTGATGGCTTCGAGAACGCCTATCCTCATGAGCTTTCCGGCGGAATGCAGCAGCGTGTCGGCTTTGCCCGCGCGCTCGCGATCCGGCCGGAAATTCTACTGATGGATGAGCCTTTCGGTGCGCTCGACGTCCAGACCCGCGACATTCTTCAGGATGAGCTTTTAAAAATCTGGAATAACGAGCGCAAGACAGTGATTTTCGTAACTCACTCGATTGAGGAGGCGATCTATCTGGCTGACCGAATTGCCGTAATTACGCCGCGACCGGCGCAGATCGACCGCGTGATCGAGGTGCCATTCGAACGCCCACGCCATGAGGCGATCAAGGCGCTGCCCGAGTTCATCGATATGCGACGGGAGATCTGGCAACTGTTGAAGGCAGGGGTACGGATTTAAGTATAATCGCGGGTTAATCCGGCGACTGAACTCCCGTCCTGAGCCAAGCGATTGGTGGCAGCAGGTTTCCACGCAGCCGTTGCGGAAAATGATACAGTCCCAGTCGTCCTACAGCGAGTGGAGATTGTAGCGCGACAGCAAATCGGTCAGCTCGCCCGCGCTTCGGAGGCGCTGCTTGCGATGGAGCGCAAGCGCGTTTTCCACCTTCCCTGATTGAAGCGCTTCGATGAGCGAACGATGGCTCTGAGTGGAATGGCCGGGCTTTGGCCTGAGGCGCAGCGTGACCAGACGGGCACGCCTCGTTTGGTCTCGGAACGTGCTGACGATTGCAGCCAGTCTCTTGTTGCCGGCAAGCGCGACCAGCACTTGGTGAAATGCCTCGTCGGCGTCGGCCCAAGCATCGAGGTCATCCGCCTCAAGTGCCCGCTCCATCTTCTCCTGCGCCTCGGTCAGGGAAGTCATTTCGTTGGCTGACGGACGCCGGGCCGCGATCAGTTCGATGGCCACAACCTCAAGCCCGATAAGAATTTCATAAATTTCCTTCATCGTTTCGGGATGGATCGGCTTGACGCGCATCCCCTGCCGGGGGGTTAGCTCAATCAGATCCTCCTTTTCGAGCTGTATCAGTGCCGCTTTGATCGGTGTCCGGCTCATATTGAGCTCGGTTGCCAAGTCCTGAATCCGAATTGATGAGCCGGGCACCAAGCTGTTGGAAAGAATGCGCTGTTTGATCCAGCCATAGGCGATATCGGAGTTCGACGGCGCCACAGATCGCTCCCTCCCGTTAGCCGTTCGTTGTTGGATCGAGCTGGTCATAAGGCGATATTTCCAGTTCCGCTGCTCATTTGGAAAAACGTCCAGGCTAAGCGGTCCGCACCGGCTCGCAAGTCTGGCTGCACTGCCGGCGTATTAGCCTCGCAGGACTTTTATCACGGCGTCTGAAAACTCCCGAGTCCAGCCCGACCCGCCTAGATCGCGCGTCCGGCTTGCCGGATCAGCGAGCGCCTCCTCAATCGCCGCATAGATCGCGCGTGACGCCTGGCCAAGATCGGTGCGCGTCGAACGTTCTGCAAGCCAATCGAGAAGCATTGAAGTTGATATCATTAACCCCACCGGATTGGCGATATTCTTCCCGGCAATGTCTGGGGCGGAACCATGTCCGGCATTTGCGGCGGCGTTCTTCTCACCTGCATTGAGGGCGGCGGCAAGGCCGAGTCCGCCGGAAAGCGCGGCGGCAAGATTGGAAAGAATATCGCCAAACATATTGGAAACCAGAATGACGTCAAAATCCTGCGGTTTCGAGTAAAGCAGAGCCGCGGCCGCATCCACGTCGATTTCGTGATAGGAAACCGACGCATTGACCGCGGCCACAGCTTCTGCTTCGGCCATGAAAAGTCCATCGCTGAGCTGCAAGACGTGCCGCTTGCCGACCGAGGTAACCAGATTGCGCCGTTTCTGCGCGTAGGAAAAGGCGACGTCAGCGATCCGTCGTGAGGCCTGCCGGGTAATCTTGCGCACCGACAGGGCGCAATCCGGCGTCGGCATGAATTCGCCGGATCCGGAAAACATATTCCGGTCTGAATAGAAGCCCTCAGTGTTTTCTCGAACGATCACGCAGTCGAGCCCAGGCCGCGCATCGGTAAGAGAGGTGCGGGATTTTGCCGGGCGAATATTTGCAAAAAGGTCAAGCGATTTCCGGATTGTGCCAGGAATGTTGACGCCGCCTTCGGCAAGGGGCGGATAGGCCGTCATTCCTGCCGGACCGAGCACCAGCCCATCAGCCTTGCGCGCCATGTCGACGACCCATTCAGGCAAGGTCGTTCCTTCTTTGGCATGGCGCGCCATGCCCACCTCGACAGTCTCGATTTGCAGGCTGAGACTGAATTCAGTATCAGCCGCATGGAGAACGGATAAAGCAGCTGCGGTAATTTCGGGTCCTATGTCATCTCCCGGCAGCACCAGAATGTCCATCATTGCGCCTATCGTGCTCATTGTTCTTATTGGTATACAATATGGCATACAATGCAGCAACGTATAGTGCTTCGTAGCGAAATGCTGAGAGATCGGGAGCAAACCGCAGAAGTTGGTGACGGCGTGAATCGATGAGGCGGCGTATCCTGGC
>CAZMAC010000168.1:0-6824 GCA_964564085.1 uncultured Hyphomicrobiaceae bacterium | reverse complement strand
TTGCCAAACCGAATGCCGATGCCACATTCCATAACATCCGCTATTATGGATCGCGGACCGACCGCGCAGTTTCCTGCGCAAATGGCCAGATCGAAGAAGAGGATTGTATGGCAAAAGCTGATATCAACCCGAAGCTTGCCGTTGAGCTTGAAGCGGCAGTTTTCCGGCGGCTCGTTGCGCATCTGCGCGAGCACACCGACGTGCAGAACATCGATATGATGAATCTGGCCGGCTTTTGCCGGAATTGCCTGTCCAACTGGTTTCAGGATGCGGCGCGGGAAAAAGGTGTCGAGCTTTCCAAGGATGCGGCGCGCGAAATCATTTACGGCATGCCTTATGATGAGTGGAAATCCAAACACCAGAAAGAGGCGAGCGATGCGCAACTTGGGCGCTTTCAAGTTGTGACGAACAAAGAGAATCATTGAGGCGCGTCAGCGCGTAAAACGGCACCTTCGCGAGCATTTTTTGTTATTTATCCTCAAAGATTTCCAGCTTTGGATAAAGACGGTGCCTGTCTTGAGCTGAGCGCTTTGATTTTTTAGCCTCTGCATCGCAAACATTCGAAGGGATAGCGCTCGGCCATTACGAACCGCGTCGTCCGGTATGGCCGACCCAACAAGCTGAAAAGCCCGTATTCAGGAACATTAAGCGCCTTTCCCAATCGCGCTTTATCGAAACGCCAGGAGACGTCATGTCCATCGCTGATGCCATTGAAGACACAACACCTGTCGAGACGATGCAAAGCTCCGCCAAAGAGCGCCTGCGCGCTTTCATTGAGCGCATCGAACGGCTTGAAGAGGAAAAGGCGGCGCTCGCGGCCGATATCCGCGAGATTTTTGCAGAGGCAAAATCGGCGGGCTTCGATACCAAAGCGATGCGCGCCATCATTCGCCTGCGTAAGCAGGACGATCACGAGCGCATGGAGCAGGAAGCTGTGTTGACCACCTATATGCATGCGCTCGGCATGGTCCCGGCAATGGAAACAAATTGATTCGGGGGCAGGATAGGGCGGGCGGCCATCGTTTTTTAAAGCCGCCTCGCGCATTTAGAGAGTTGTAGACGGACCGTCTCGGTCAGGAACCATTCCAGCGCTTCGCAGACCTTCTCATTTGCCCAAAGCGAAACCATCCGCGTCTTACCGCGAACACTCATCTCACTGAACTGAGGCTGATCTCCGTGCCGTGCGTATGACTATCGCTGAGCCGTTTGTACAGGCTCGGGCCGCTCCTCACGCACCAGACGCTTGAGAGTCGTATTCACAGCCGTGCCCCGGAAGCGCTGAGCCCAAAAAAGCTCGGCATATTGCAATCCCGGCTCGAACTGTGTCAGCAGCATCTGCTGAGATTCGCCAAAGAACATATGCACTTTCGGCAGACTGAATGACTTGGAGTCGCTGGTCATATCCATCGACGCGATCGGGGTGTCGGACATGAAGGGCAGAATCGGGAAGGGCTGATAATTGAGTTCATCCGGGTGATCATCGTCATATTCGGGCGCGGAAGCGATCTGATCCTGCGGAACGGTATCGGACGGCGCTGAGGGAGCCGTGTCACGCAGGAAATCCCCCCTGAAATTATTGTCGCGCGATTGGCTTGCCGGCTGGCCCAAGCTTGCTTTGACCAAGGGTTTGTTATCCAGAGGCAGCTTCGAGGCCTCCGGTTTTTGCCCCGGCAAGGCCTTGGATAGACCCTCGAACGGATTCAGGCTGGCCAGGACCATTTTGGGCTGGGACGCCACGATTTCAGGCGCGGGTACAGGAACCGGAACGGGAACCTTAGGCGTTGGCGTCAAGTTGGCAAGGACGGTCGGCGTGTAGCTGCCGCCCTCCAGCCGGCGCTGCACCGCGACAGGCAGTTCGCCGCCTCGCTTTTGCAAGCGGGCCAGTGCGACGCGGAAATCCTTCTTCGTGATCGGTTTGCCGTCAGAAGGGACGTGCTTCGATTTGCCAGATGGAAACAGGATCGCCAGTTCTCTCCGGGCCAGCCGCGGCCAGTGCCGGACACGGCCCGTATCGACATGAACGAAAGGAATGGCCGAGGTTGGATAATAGCCGACGCCGCCTCTTTCGCGCACCAGCGCAGAATTTCGGAGCTGCTTGACGGAGATATCGGGGAAATGAATGTCGGCGGCCTGGCCGGTCATATGTTTGCTTTTCCTGGCCTGACCGCCTCGGGTCCGCCGCAGCATGGCATTGGTTTTCGGCGACCGGTATCCGCTAATAATGTGAACCGGCTTTTTCGAGCCGAGCTCGCGATGGATCTCCCAGATCAAATCGTACAATTCCGAGTCCATCTTGATTGATTTATTCCGCCGCCAGTCGCGCATGAAGCGGTTCAGTTGCTTCAGCGCACCAGGAACGAAGTTTCCGTTCCGCTTGTAAACGATAGAAATGTTTTTCTTCGTGTGAATGTTATACAGCTCTAGCCGTCGTTCCTCGGCGCATGTGGTTGAGGAGATTGCAAAGGACGCTGAGGCAAAAAATAAAAGAGCGGCAAATAAATGCCGGCCTGCCAATCTGTCGATTAGAAGAGACGTGCCCAACTTTCCCTCTCGATCGGTTCTTACAAACTGTCCGATCTTCTTCAGCTTTATCGCTGACTTCATCCCGCCGCACCTTACTCATCCGCCTCACGTAATGCGCTGATTTTCTGCGGCCTTTGGTTAAAATTCAGTATCTTTGGAAATGCGGGCAAATCATGGCATCAGCCGTGGAAAAACCTGTGGATAACACTTAGGTCGGGGCGGCAAAAATCATGGCCCGGGTGGGGCGCGGCGAGAACCGGTAACTTGCACCATCCAATGGTGGAATTCGCCCCCCTATCCCGCAAACCGCGCCGACTGAACGCAGGCAAAATTAATTCCTCAAGCCAGCCTCGCCGATTTCGAAATCATCCCGCGACGACGCCAGCATTTTGCGGGAATCGAGTTTGAGGGCGATGCGAACGCTTGCGTCATGCCCGTAAATATCGCGATAGCCGTGCATCTCGCCATTATCGTCGACCCAGGCGGTGAAATAGGAGATGTAGACCGGCACTTTCTGATCGAGCCGGACATGCTCGTCATGAGCGACCTGGAGCGTGTTTTGGATACGCTTGGCCGACCATCCCTGATCCTGCAGAAGCAATTTCGCGAATTCCAGCGGGTTGCGAATGCGCATACAGCCATGGCTGTAGGCCCGGACCGGCCGGTTAAACAGATGCTTGCTGGGCGTATCGTGCATGTAAACGGCATGGCGGTTCGGAAACAGGAACTTCACTCTGCCAAGGGCGTTCTGGTTGCCCGGCCTTTGCCGCAAATTCAGCTTGTTCGGGTTCACATAATGCCAATCGACCCTATAGGGATCCACGCTGCGCTGTCCCAGCCAGATCACCTCCAGATCGTTCCGGTAGAGATAGTCCGGGCTCTGGCGCGCGGCGGGAATAATTTCATTCACGAGAATGGATTTGGGCACGTTCCAATATGGATTGAAAACAACGGTCTCCATTACGTCGGTGAAGAGGGGCGTTGGATGTTTGGGCGAGCCGGTCACGATGCGTTCCTCGTGAATAACCTTTCCCCCACTTACGAAGCGAAATTTGTATTCCGGTACGTTGATGAAGACATAGCGCTGGCCAAACTCGCGCGGCATCCAGCGCCAACGCTCCATATTGGACAGGATCGTATTAACACTGACCGGAATCGTGCCCTCATTCAGCGCCTCGCGCGTTTTCCGGCCGACGATTCCGTCAGGCTTTAAGCCTTTGGTCTCCTGAAAAACGAGCACGGCTTCAGCAAGCGCCTCATCGAAATATTCAGCCGGGTTTCCGCGCGGGGCATCAGACGGTGGCGGAACGGAAAGCCGCTCACGCAGGATCGCGACATGGGGATGATAGGTGTTCGGGCCAAGGGATGGGCCATCGGGCAAACGCACCGGGATGGAGCCTGTCTCGGTTGCATTCCGGGCTTCGTGAAGCTTGTCTGTCAGGGCTTTGAATTGCGGATGGATTGGATGGTAGCTCTCCAGGATATCCGGTAGATTGTTTCCGGAGCCGGCCAGGTTTGCCAGGATCGCTTTCGGCGCGGGTTTGACAGGCTTTAAATCAAGAAACTCGCTGTCGATTGAGGTCGGGGCAACCCGCCCCGACTGGGCATGGGTGGCGTAGGAGATCGCAACCAGACTTGTGCGAAGCTCCGCATCTGCGAGCCGTTCCGGCGTTTGATCGCTGCTGCCTTGCGCCGGGCTTTCTTCGCTTAAGGAATAGTCCCGCGGGTCCAGCCCGAATTCATCGGCGCGCTGGAGAACATCATTTAAGCTGGTGAGTGCCTTTTCGTTCAGCCCGTAGCCGTCCACCCATACCAGCCTAGCATCGTCCGCTTTATAATAGTCTATGAGCTCATTCTTATTTTTTTTCGATAAGTCGAACTTATCGGCGGCCTTGCTAGTCAAAAGGTCGCGGATGGCGATAAGGGTGACAAATTCGCGGTCGATGAGACGGTCTGGCGCATCCGGCTCGACAGCTTTTGCCTGCTGTAAGCCTGCCCCCAGAGTTGCTGCCGTCAAAAAAGAAATTGCCAGCAAGCGAAATCCGCCCATATCCCCTCATCCTCCATTTCACCGTCAAGAAGCGGGATAAGGAAAAGTGTGAAGCGCTTTTCCGCCCCGTCTTCCCGCTCTAAACGCTTAACAATAAACCACTGTTCATGATTTTAAATTGTATCAATCTAAAATCATTGTGATTTAGCCGATGGCGCCCAACAAAACTGCCCTCTTCCATGACCGTATTCTCGGCTAAAGAAAAGGGGTTTTGCAAGCCGGCCTTAAACTAAACCGATGTCGTCGCTTAATTATGACGCGCGGAAAGCCCGAATTCGCGCATTTTGCGATAGAGCGTGGAGCGCCCGATCCCGAGCTTGCGGGCAACCTGCGTAATGTGTCCGCGATAATGGCCCAGCGCGAGCCGAATGAGATCGGCTTCGATTTCGTCGAGGCGGCGGATTTCACCGTCTTCGGTCAAAGCCGGGATGCCGATCATCTTGCTGTTGGCAAGATTGGTCAGCATGATGGCCCTATCCGATACCAAATTTCCGCCAATCATTGCAGGCCCTTCATAAGGCGAAGGCAGGCTTGGCTCGGGAGCGGAGGAGGCCTCGTTCCGGCCATTATTGATCTGCGCGGCGATCTGCGGAAACTCCTGGACTGTCAGGCTTTCACCTTCGGCCAGGATCACCGCCCGGAAGATCGTTTTCTCCAATTGCCGGACATTGCCGGGCCAGACATAGGCCTGCAGCAGCTCTATGGCGTCGTCGTCAATTGTCTCAATCGGCTTGCCTTCTTCCGCAATGACCTGATTCAGGAAATTCTGGCTCAGTGCAGGGATGTCTTCCTTGCGGTCGCGCAAAGGGGGAAGCCATATCGGAAAGACGTTGATGCGGTAATAAAGGTCTTCGCGGAATTGGTGTTTTTTGACCAGTTCGACGAGATTGCTGCTGCTGCTGCAAATCAGCCTGACCTCGGCAGAATGGTCGGCTGACGCCGGAGATTGTGATTCCAGATGGCTGGCGAGCTTGGCTTGCGATATCTCGGAAAGCTCGCCCACCTCTTCAATGAACAGAACCCCGCCTTTTGCTTCGGTCCATGCCTGTTCGATCAGGGCCGGGCTTTTGCCGGCGTCGTCCCCTTGATAACCGTTACCGTGGGCACTGGACCGTAAAATGCTAAATGCATGACCGGCACGCGGACTGGCGGCATGAATCGCCCTGGCGAGCAATTTTTTCCCTGTCCCCGGTTCACCTTCCAGAAGAACCGGCAAATCGAGATCGGCGGCACGCTCGGCAAGCATCTTTACGCGCTGCATCTCCTGGGAAACGGCGATGATCTCGGAAAAATCGAGCTGTCCGTCCAATTCCCGGCGTATGCGTGCAATCTCATGCTCCAAAGCGCTGATTTTTAGAAGGTTGCGCACCGCAATTTCGATAGTTTCAGGCGAAATGGGCTTGAAAAGAATATCGGAAGCGCCAGCCTGCAGCGCTTTTTCTCCCGAAGCCTTCCCGTCCGGTCCGGCAAGCGCGATGACGGGCACGCCGAAATTTTGTTTTGCGCGGCGCAAGGCCGGAATGGCCATCAAGCTGGGCAACTCCATATCGAGAACGACAAGAACGGGCTTGTCCTCTTGACAGAGTTGCGGATTATCAAGCGTGCGCCCGGCATCGATCACATGCGCTTTCAGACCCAAACCAGCGATGATTTCGCACAGACGCCGGCTTTCGCCGGACTCGCCTTCTATAATTAGAACGGTTTGGGCCATCCACACTACTCAATACATGAAATCGATTGACGCCGGTTACCGCAATGGCGGTTGTCGTTAGACTTATTTCTACCCTGAATTGTGTATGAAAAGGGTAAAGGAGCCGGTCCAATTCTTTATGAACCGGCCTTTGCAGGGACGTACTGGCCTTGGGGCTGAGGGTTTTACGGGCTCCGAATAGGCGGGGCAAAGATGAAAAGCCGGGTTTGCTGGAATGAAATTGCTATGACAGATCCCACTCTTTGCACTTCACTTTGGAGAGGTGCGGCGGCGTTGTCCTTTTGACAACCAGCCCAGGCGTAATCATGTTAATCCTTAATATATCAGCAAATGTGCATAGGCCCGATCAATAATGTCCTCAAATTTCATGACTCCTGCGATTTTTTCTCAAATCAGGACCGCTCATCTGGACGCCAATTCAGGCGGTGCCGCAGCTAGTGGCCTGGATGACATGCCTGCCTGGCAGCTCTCCGATTTGTATCCGTCTACGGATTCGCCGGAGCTGAAACAGGATTTACAAAAGATTATCGCCGATGCCGA
>CAZMAC010000167.1:1808-6859 GCA_964564085.1 uncultured Hyphomicrobiaceae bacterium | reverse complement strand
TTTTGAAGCTTTACAACATCAGCGCTCATATCAAATCCATCTTGACAGTGTTTTGGTATCGCATAACCGTTTTTTCATGCATACGGGCATCCCGCCGGACACAAGATAAACCCATTCCGCGTTTTCCCGCCTCCGGAGACTTTGTATTAACTCATGAGAATCAAACAACTTTTCTTTAGTTCCAGTAAATGCACTTGAACGCTGTCTACAGCGTGACTCCTAAAAATGGGCACCGGTTTTGGGACAAAAGACACGCTAAAACAAACAACGAAAACGTTCCGGTGAATATCATTCACCGCGACACGCTTTAGTCCAGAGCCTTATGCGCAAAACGGGAGCCGGTTTGCGCGTGATGCTATAGCATTGCGGGAAGCTGATGGGAATGAATTATGGAATAATATGGATAACGCCGCATCTGCGTCTGAACGCCTATAAAAAAGCCAAGCAAAGCAGGGGCGAATGACCATCCCATACGCTTGCTATCGCCGGAACTCACGCTAGCCGTTATTTAACAGCAAGCTCAAATGCAAGGTGACGATATGCAGTTTTCTGCGGGGCGCTTATTGAGAGCCGGAAACCGGACCCCCTCGTGCGGCTTCCAGCTCTCACCCCCCGCGTTGACTTTTATTTCTTGCGGCGCGCCGCTGGCTGGAAGGCCAGGCGAGCGTGATGTTCGCAATAAGAGATACCTTCGGATTTCTGATGTCCGCAAAAGTGAAAGCTGTCATCCTGCGGATCGCCAATCGGCCAGCGGCACATATTTTCCTTCAGATCCAGCAAGGGAACCTGCAAAGGCGCCGGGATATCGGCTTTTTCGTGGAGCGACGGCACCAGGGTCAGCTCAACCGCAGGTTTTTCAACCGGCGCAAAGACCGGCTTCAGCGCGACATTGCCATGCGTTCTATATTGTACCCGCGTCGGCCTGAGCGGCAGATGCGAAACACGGTTACGCGGGCGCGCTGAGCGCATCCGCGACGTCGTTGCCCGGCCCGCCAGACCAAGCCTGTGAACTTTGCCAATCACGGCGTTGCGCGTCACTTCGCCAAGCCGTCCAGCGATCTGACTTGCGCTCAGCCCATCGGCCCAAAGCTTCTTGAGAAGCTCGACGCGCTCTTCAGTCCACCCCATTATTCTGCCTCCTCAAACATCTGCGAATGATTTTACGCACAATCATTTCATCTCCACGGCGCAAGCACACATTGCGAAAAACGCAAATGTGGTGCGGCTACGCGGAGTAAAAGCCGGGACATTGAAACGCAGAACTAGACGCTATACTTGAGAAAAATTCAGCGAGCAGGACGAGGGAAAATAACTACAGGCCGCTGAATAACAATGATGAATGGGCGACAAGCGAGGAAAGTTACAGCCGTACCGCCCACCACGTTCACCATAATGGCACGGCTGCTTCGATAAGACAAATAAACGAAGGGTTAAAGCTGTCACGCACCCTGTGTTTTTCGCCACGCTGTGTCTTTTGTGCCAATTGACAGCGAAAGTGCAATTCCGGGATGATCCTGGCATAATAAGCGCTTCAACAGCCGGCACCAGTTCTAATCACGGAGATCCTGTATCCAGCAATGTCTGCGGTCCTGCCCACATATGCCAGAGCAAACCTCGCTTTCGAGAGGGGGGAAGGCGCCAGCCTGTTCACGGAAGACGGCGAGCGCTATCTGGACTTCGGCGCTGGTGTTGCGGTGACCGCACTTGGCCACGCTCACCCGCATCTTGTCTCAGCAATCCAGGAACAAGCCGCCAAGCTCTGGCACACCTCAAATCTCTATCAGATCCCCGGGCAGCAAAAGCTGGCTGACCGTCTGTGCTCGGCAACATTTGCCGATAAAGTCTTTTTCTGCAATTCCGGCGCCGAAGCGCTCGAAGGCGCTATTAAGATGGCGCGTAAATTTCACAGCCATAATGGCGAGCCGCAACGATACCGCGTCATCACCTTTGAGGGCGCGTTTCACGGCCGCACGCTTACAACCATAGCGGCGGGAAATCAGCAAAAGCATATCGCGGGTTTCGGCCCGAAGGTTGAGGGCTTCGACCAGGTTGCTTTTGGCGATCTGGACGCGCTGAAGGCAGCAATCGGACCCGAAACGGCCGCGATCCTGATCGAGCCGATCCAGGGCGAAGGCGGCATACGCCATGCTGGCTGGGCATTTCTGCGGGCGCTTCATGCGGTGGCCGATGAGCATGGCCTGTTATTGATGCTCGACGAAGTGCAAACCGGCATGGGCCGGACGGGGAAGCTGTTCGCCTATCAGTGGACCGATATCGAGCCCGACATCATGGCGGCCGCGAAAGGTCTGGGAGGCGGCTTTCCGGTCGGCGCGATCCTTGCTAATGATAAAGCCGCTGAAGGGATGACGGCCGGTAGTCACGGTTCGACTTTTGGTGGCAATCCCATGGCGATGGCGGCCGGAAATGCCGTGCTCGACATCGTCCTCGCAGAAGGCTTTCTGGACGAGGTTCGCCATAAAGCCTTGATTATCAAACAAAGGTTGGCCGAGATCGCGGATATGCATGGTGACATCATTGAGGACGTGCGCGGCGAAGGTCTGATGATAGGACTGAAATGCAAAATCCCGAGCGGCCATTTGACCGAAGCGCTCACAAAGGAGCATTTACTTACTGTGGCCGCTGGTGACAATGTCATAAGGCTGCTGCCGCCGCTGATCGTCAGCGAAGCTGAAATCGGCGAAGCCTGTCAAAAGATTAACGCTGCCTGCGCCGCCGTAACGGTGCCTCCGGCTCCTGAAAACTCCGTCTGATCATGGATACTCGGCATTTCATAGATATAAGCGAATTCGACGAGAAGACGCTCGGGCATATTCTTTCGACAGCTCACAGCATGAAGCGCGATGCGCGCGATGAGGGGCATGGCTATGGCCACCTCGCCAAAGGCAAAACGCTGGTGATGATGTTCGAGAAACCGTCAACCCGCACGCGGGTCTCGTTCGATGTCGCCATGCGCAAACTCGGCGGAGTGTCGATCATCCTGAACAGCACCGATATGCAGCTCGGGCGCGGCGAAACGGTTGCCGATACGGCGCGCGTCCTGTCGCGCTATGTCGATATCATGATGCTTCGCACGACGCAGCACGACAATATCGTTGAGCTCGCCGCCCATGCCGGCGTTCCTGTCATTAACGGGCTGACGGATCGCTCGCATCCCTGCCAGATCTTTGCCGACGTGATGACCTTTGAGGAAAACAAGGGTCCAGTCTCGGGCCGTACCATTAGCTGGATCGGCGATGCTGCAAATAATGTGGCGACATCCTGGATACATGCCGCGGCGCGCTTCGGTTTCACGCTTCGGATCGGTGCACCGAAATCCGTTCAGCCAACACCGGACATGCTGAGCTGGGCCGAAGGCGAGGGGGCCAAGCTTGTCATCACCGAAGACCCTCACGAGGCGGCGGCCGGATCGGACTGTATCGTGACCGACGTCTGGGTCTCCATGGGCCAGAATGACAAGGAAAGACGGCTTGCGCTCCTGCAGGATTATCAAGTGAATGATCGGCTGATGAAATCGGCCGGGTCCGACGCCATATTCATGCATTGTCTTCCCGCGCAACGGGGGCAGGAGGTCACCGATGAGGTCATCGACGGCCCGCAATCCGTTGTCTTCGACGAAGCTGAAAACCGGGTCTATGCCCAAAGCGCCATTCTGGCGTGGTGCCTGAAAAAAACCTGATCACCTGAGAAAAGACCGCTATGGCAGATGAAATTTATCGCGCAGCGGACGATTTGGTACTCCCCTTTCAAATCGAGTCGTCCGGCGCTAGAGGACGGCTGATCCGAATGGGACCTGCGATCACGTCCGTGCTTGGCCAACACGACTATCCGGAGCCGGTCTCCAGTCTCCTCGGCGAAGCGATGACTTTGACCGCAATGCTCGGCGCGTCGTTGAAATTCGACGGCAAGTTTATTTTGCAGACCTCCAGCCAGGGGCCGGTCAGCTTTCTGGTCGCCCATTACTATGCCCCCGGCAATATTCGCGGCTATGCCAGCTATGACGAGACGGCCGTCAAAGAGGCGGGCGAGGGCGGTGAGCATGCAAAACTCCTCGGCGACGGCCATCTTGCCATGACGATCGATCAGGGGCCGGATATGGACCGCTATCAGGGCGTCGTGCCGCTTGAGGGGAGCAATCTGTCGGAGGCGGCGGATCTTTATTTCCGGCAATCGGAACAGCTCCCGACCTTCATTAAAATCGCCATTGCCCGTCATTACGAAGGCGGCCGCGGGGATCAGCCTGGCGCCTGGTCATGGCGTGCCGGCGGGTTGATGGTGCAAAAGCTCACCGAGGAAGGCGGCACGCAAAGTACAAACGGGCATGATGTCGACGATGCCTGGACAAGAGCACAGCTGCTGGCCTCCACAGTTGAAGACCACGAGCTGCTCGACCCGTTGCTTGCACCGGAGCGGCTGCTTTACCGGCTGTTTCACGAAGAGCGCGTGAGAGCCTTCGACGCCACCAATCTGTCGGCTTTCTGCCAGTGCTCACGTGCAAGCGTTGAGCAGATGATGGCGAGCTTTTCCAGCCAGGAAATTGAGGATATGGCCGAAGACGGACAGATCGAGGTCACCTGCGAGTTCTGCAATAGCCAATATGCGTTCGATGCAAATGAGCTGATGCAGAAAGCTTCAACGATGCAATGAGTTACGCAAGCTTATTGGCACACGGTTCGTATGCCCACCGGCACCGGACCGGCCTCTGTACTGATCAAAACAGCACATTGCCCACCCTTATCGCCATTGAATACGCGCGTAACACCGACCGCCTGCTTATCCTCTTTGGAAAGGGTCAGGCCTGCGGAGGTAAAACACGTCTCCGCGCGCTTTGCGACCGCATCGAGAAGGGCGCGTGCTGAGGCATTTCCAATCGGCGCTTGAAAGGTACAATCCTTATCGCTTGTGCATTCCGATTCAAGGCCTGCCGTAGCGCCATATTCTTTCTTCAATTCCGCCACGCAGGCCGATGGCGCGCTTTGCGCTGAGGCCGGGGCCGAACCGGCGATCATCATCAACGCAGCGATCGCAACTGC
>CAZMAC010000167.1:0-1708 GCA_964564085.1 uncultured Hyphomicrobiaceae bacterium | reverse complement strand
TCGATTTCAAACGTCTCGCCGTCCTCAGCTTCCATCGTATACCAGCCGAGCATAATTCCAGAGGGCGTGCGAAGCGGCGCCCCGCTCGTATACCGGAAGTTTTCACCGGGATCGAGCATCGGCTGCTCACCGACGACGCCAGGACCGCGCACCTCCTGCGTGCGCCCGGCCGCATCGGTAATGCGCCAGTAACGCGACAAAAGCTGAACCTGCTGTTTGCCGCCATTATGAATGTCGACAGTGTAGGCCCAGAAATAATAATCGCGCAGAGGCGCGGAGTCCTCCTCCATGAAATTGGGGACGACCCTAACGATAATCTCGCGCGTCGTGGCTTCGTATATCAAACGCCATCTCCCGCTCCATTCCGCGCAAGGCTCAGGTAAAAGCGGCGCGGAACGCCTGATCCAAATCCCCCATCAGATCCGCCGGATCTTCAAGACCGACGGACAGCCGTAACATATTATCACCGATCCCCATAGACGCCCTGACTTCCGGCGTAAAGCGCTGATGTGTCGTTGTCGCAGGGTGGGCAATCAAACTTTTCGCATCGCCAAGATTATTGGAAATTTTTATGATTTTAAGAGCGTCCATAACCTGAAAGGCGGTGTCTTTACCCCCTTTTACGGTAAAGCTCAGAAGAGTGCCGCCCGAGGCCATCTGTTTTTGAGCGAGCGCGCGCTGAGGGAAATCGTCCCGGCCCGGATAGAGCACCTTTTCCACTTCAGGCCGCTCGGCAAGGAAATCGGCAAGCTTTGCCGCGGTTGACGCCATCTTCTCAACGCGTAAGGGGAGCGTCTCCAGCCCCTTCAGCAGCACCCAGGCGTTAAAGGGGCTCATACACGGACCGGTCTGGCGCAGATAGACTTTCAGATAGTCGGTTACAAACTGCTCGCTGCTCAGAATGACGCCGCCAAGAC
Source organism: uncultured Hyphomicrobiaceae bacterium (assembly GCA_964564085.1). Lineage (GTDB taxonomy): Bacteria > Pseudomonadota > Alphaproteobacteria > Rhizobiales > Rhodomicrobiaceae > JAHQVI01. The sequence continues at coordinate 791 of CAZMAC010000167.1, read as the reverse complement.
ATCGCCCCTGCCCGTCAATATGTTTGGTCGCAGAATAAATGACGATATCAGCGCCAAGCGCGAGCGGCTTTTGCAGGATAGGCGTGGCGAAGACATTATCGACGATGAACAGCGCGCCGCAATCCTTGGCGATAGCGGCGACGCCGGCAAGATCGACAAGTTCGAGCGTGGGGTTCGCGGGCGTTTCGCAGAAAAAGGCACGCGTATTGGGCTGAACCGCTGCCGCCCAGGCATCCAGATCAGGACCGTCAACGAGCGTACAGCTCACACCGAAACGCGGCAGCAATTCCTCGATGACATAACGGCAGGAGCCGAACAGCACCTGGCTGGCAACGACATGATCGCCCGCTTTCATATAGGAAAAAAACGCCGCCGTGACCGCCGCCATGCCAGACGCCGTCGAACGTGCGGCTTCGGAGCCTTCCAGCATCGCCATACGGGTTTCGAACATGGACAGGGTTGGGTTCGAGTAACGCGTATAGATGAAGCCGTCCTGCTCGCCTTTGAAGCGCAGTTCCGCATCGTGCGCGGTCTCATAGACGAAGCCGGAATTGAGAAAAAGCGCCTCCGAGGTTTCGCCGAACGGCGTTCTCAGCGTCCCGCCATGGACAAGCGCCGTTGCCTGTTTCCAATCTTTAGAAGAGTCGTCTGCGCGATCGTGAGCCATGTCCGATGCCCTTTCGAAAAACAAAACCGGCCGGACTTAGGAAGCCGGGCCGGAGCATTTCGGGCACGGCCTTTTTAGCGAATTCTTTAACGTGGCTGCAAGCCGGCCAGCCAAATCACCACGG
>CAZMAC010000166.1:0-6891 GCA_964564085.1 uncultured Hyphomicrobiaceae bacterium | reverse complement strand
CCTTTGTCACGACATTATCCAGCAAACACAGCTTGGTGCCGTTTTCCGACAAACGTTTGGAAATACGCGGACCTGGATCGCCGATCTGAAACATTGTGCCGCAAATATATCCGTCCAGCATCACTGTCCCGATAAACGCCTTTAAAGACGCCTCGTCGCGCGCGCTGAGCTCATCGAAATCGATCTCACCGAAAGATTGCGGCGTCTGATCGTAAAACGCGACTTCCGGCCAGCTTTCACCCGTGCACATATCGAACATCAATCCGACAGTGAAATTAACGGTCTTGCGGTGTCTTGTCTTTATATAATCTGTAGGCCAATCTTTGTTTTCAGCCGCCCAGCGCGTCAGCAGGTCTTGTAGCTCCTCGGTGTTGCGATACTCCTTCGGAGTAACTTTAAGAATATGCGGCTTCGTGGTTTCGGCCTGGTCCTTTGTCGCCATTGCGCCGTTTTGCGCTACAACCATTAAGACCGACAGGCCGATAACAAAAGAGGCAATTCTGGCTGACATGTCTACCATCTCCCAACCGACCTGCGTTGCCGTCCGGCCAATCGTCAACGCTGCGCAAGGTCACGCTCGCCCGGCATCAGCCCATAAGGATCAACCCAGCCAGGCATGGCTTTGATGCGCTCCATCCAGGCATAAATATTCGGGTAAACTGCGGCAAAATCATAGCCGTGTTCTTCTTTCGGGTAATAGACATAGCCCGCAAGGGAGAAGTCTGCGATGGTCGGGCGGGTGGCGGCGATGAAATCCCGGTCAGCCAGATGCTGCTCGACAATTGCGTAGGCAGCATCGACGCGGCCTTTCAGAAACTGCAACACGTTCGGGTCGGGCGTTTTTGGGTAAAACGCGTTGAGAAAGCGGTAAACGGCCATATTACTAGTAAATTTGTGATTGTCGAAGAGGATCCAGCGCAGGATGTCCAGCTCTTCACCTTCGTTTTCTGGCCCAAATTGACCGAGGCGGCGGGCAAGATAAGTCAGGATCACGCCTGATTGCGTCAGCCGTTTGCCGTCATGCTCCAGGACCGGCGCTTCGCCCATTTCATTGACAGAGGCGCGCCATTCCGGTTTTCGCGCTTCCCCATTGAAGAAATCGACAAAGACCGGCTCCCAATCCGCGCCCGTTATGGAGAGCATCAGCGCGGCTTTATAGGCATTTCCCGACTGCGCGAAACAATGCAGCTTATATTCGGCCATCGACGTCTTCCTCTTGCCATGAACGGTAGGCCAAAAGCTATCATCGAAAGCCGCGCGGCGCTATCGTGCAGAGCGTGCACCGCATTCACGGAGCAAGCAAACCCATAGATCAGGAAATCCCTTCCGACTCCTGGATTTGCCGGGACAGCTCTTCGCCGGCGCTGGCGCGCGGCTTCGACAGGCCGGCGACAAGGGTGTAGACCGCAGGTGTCAAGAATAGTGTGAAGACCGCGGCAAGTCCAAGGCCGCCGAAAATCACCCAGCCAATCGCCATGCGTGACTCCGAACCCGGTCCGGCGCTCAGGATGAGCGGCAGTCCGGCGAAAACGGTCGACACCATCGTCATCGTAATGGGGCGCAGACGGATGGCAGCGGCCTCGCGCGCCGCTTCGAGAACGCTTGCCCCCCGGTCACGGAGCTGGTCCGCGAACTCGACCATGAGAATGCCGTTCTTCGCCATGATCCCGATCAGGACGAGGACACCGATCTGGCTGTAAATGTTGACCGTCGTGCCCGTCAGGAAGAGCGCAAAGACGGCCGCCGCCATGCCGAACGGTACGGTGATCATGATGACCGCCGCGCTGGTGAGACTTTCGAATTGCGCAACGAGCACGAGGAACACGATGAGCAGCGCAATGGCGAAGGTTATGGCAATTTCCTGTGAGGTCTCCTCAAGCGTGGCCGCTTCGCCGAGGAAAAGCAGGCCAATGCCGGAGGGTAATTCGGCTTGTGCCAGTGTCCTTACCGTGTCGACGGCGCTACGCAGCGGAAAGTCCGGCGGGATGTCGGCATCGATTTCAACCGCCCGGCGCTGGGCGTGCCGGTCCAGTTCTGCCGCGACACCCTCCTGCTTGAAGCTCACCATTTGAATGAGCGGGATCAGGCTGCCGGTCCGTGAGGTGACATAAAGATTGCCGAGATCCGCCGGTGAGGTGACCGAACCCGCAGAGGATTGCAGCATGATCGGAACGGCCTGATCGTCGATTGTCAGCTCGGCGACCTTATAGCCATCGACAAGCGCGCGAATGGTGTTGGCGAGATCGGGAATGGCGACATCGAGATTGGACGTGCGTTCCCGGTCGATCTGCAGGGAAATTTGCGGCTGCGTCGCCCGGTATTCGATCCGCAGATTGCTGAGTTGCGGAATATCCCGCTCGATTGCGCGGACAAGATCGTCCGCTGCTGCTGCGATTGCCGGATAGTTCGGTCCTGTTAGAGCAAAGGATAGGCCGCCGCCGCCGCGTCCGCCTCGGAGCCCTAAGCTATTGCTGCGTGAGACCCGCCCCGTAATACCGGGAATGGAGGAAAGCGGCTGCCTGATCGTTGCTTCGATCTCCTGCTGGGTCCGCTTTCGCTCACCCCAGGGCTTCAAAGGCGCCTCAATACTCCCACGATTGAAGTCAAACCGCCCGGTGATGGAATAAAGGCTCTCGATTGTGCCGTCTTCAATCAGAGGCCGAAAGATGTTCTCCGCCTTCTCCATCTGCAGGTCCATATAGTCCAGACTGATCCCGTCCGGACCGAGAAGCCGAACGGAGATGCGCCCGCGATCCTCCTGCGGCACAAGCTCCTCGCCAAGACCCTGATAGAGCAGCACGGCAACAAACCCGATCGCGCTGGCAACGGCCAAGGCGATAAGCGGAGCGGCAAGGATGACATTGAGAATCGAAAGATAAACTTTCTGCAAGCCGCGACCGACAGCCGCCAGACCGAAACGGCTCTGCCGCTTGCTGTCGCTTGCGAGCGGGAGACGCGAGGCGATCATCGGGCAGAGCGTGAGCGCGACAAAAGAGGAGATGCAGACCGTTGCCGCAAGCATGAAGCCGAATTCGCGGAACAGCCGTCCTGCCGTGCTCGGCAGAAACGAAATCGGTATGAAAACGGCGATCAGCGTTGCCGTCGTCGCTAGCACGGCAAAGAACACCTGCCGCGTCCCAATCACCGCAGCCGCTTTTGGGCGCATGCCTTGCAATTGGCAACGCTGAATATTTTCCAGTACGACGATGGCATCATCGACGACGAGGCCGGTCGCCAGTACAAGCGCGAGCAGCGTAATCAGGTTGATGGAAAAACCGAAGGCCCACAACGCCGCGATCGCGCCAGTCAACGCCACCGGAATAACGACAGCCGGGACGAGCGTTGCCCGGAAGCGTCCGATGAACAGCCAGATCACGAAAATCACGATGATCGTGGCGAGGCCGAGCGATGTGACGACTTCCTGGATCGCGCCCTCAATGAAAACGGAGTCGTCAGACGTGACGGTGAGCGTCACATCCTTAAGGCGGGTATCGAGCTTTTCGACCGCGTTTCGAACGCCTTCCGCAATGGCGACGGTGTTGGACTTTGCCTGCCGGATGATGCCAACGCTCACGACGCTTCGCCCGTCCAGCCTGACGCGCGAACTTTCATCGGCCGGGCCGAAATAGATCTCGGAAAGATCGCCGAGCGTCACGTCTTCCTTGAGCTGCAGGGCTCTAATCGCTTCCGGCTCCGTTACGGACGCATTGGCGCGGACCAGAATCTCCTGTGCCGCCGATTTGAAGCTGCCCGCCGGGACGTCATACCGCGCATTGGACAGCACCTCCGAGACGTCGCGGATGGACAGGCCGTAGCTGGCAAGCCGGTTCGGATCGACCACGACACGCAGAACGCGCTCCCGCTCGCCGAAGAGCTGAACGTCGGCAACGCCCTGCACAGCCGTCAGTTCGGGAACAATTTCTTCCTCGACCATGCGGGTGACGGCTTCGACGGGAAGCTTTCCGCTCGTGACGGCGACCCGGACGATGGGCTGCGCATCGCTATCCGCCTTAATGACGGTGAGTTGCTCGACCGCCTCGGGTAAGCTGCGCTCAGCCCGGGAGACGGCCTCGCGAACGTCATTTGCGGCGTCGATTAGATCCGTAGACGGATTGAACTCGACGCGGATGCGCAGATTGTTTTCCTCGCTTGAGGAGCGAACCCGCTGAACGCCATTCACCCGTGCGACCGCGCGTTCTAGAACGCTGGTCACCTCGGCATCGATGGTTTCCGGCGATCCGCCTGGATATTCGGCGCGGACCGTGACGATCGGCCGGTCGACATCGGGAAGCTCGCGGATCTCCACACCCATCAGCGCGCTGATGCCTGCGATGATGATCAGAAGGTTTATGACCGTGGCGAGGTAGGGCCGCCGGACGCTCAGTCCAGGCAGATCGTTGACTCGGCTTTCGTCCATCACAGACCCGCTTTCCCTGAGGTTGCTTTATCCGGCTCTTCGAAGCTCACCTCGCGCCCCGGCCGCAGGCGCTGTGTTCCTTCAACGACGACGAGCTGCCCTTCCGCCAGATCGCCATCGACCAGAATGCGCCCTTGGATGCGTTTCACGACTGACACATTCACCCGGTCGGCTTTGCCTTGCATGACCCGCCAGACATAGGCGCCGTCGCGCTCCCAAAGAAGCGCAAGCTCCGGGATCGCGGGATATTCGGCGCCTTCCAGAACGAGCGAGACCATAAAGGACATTCCGCTGCGCAGCCGGTCTTCCGTGTTTTTCAGAGCGGCGCGTACGCGCACCGCCCGCGTGCCGGTATCAACGCGGCTGTTGATTTCGCTGATCTCGCCTTCAAAAGCCTGACCGCGAAAGCCGGCGCTGGTCGCCGTGATTTTCTGGCCTACGCTGAGCCGTTTCAAATAGATTTCCGGCACATCGAATTCGACGATAATCACGCTGCGGTCGTCGAGTGTCGTAATCGCTGTCGTATCGGAGACGCGGTCGCCAAGCTCGACTTGCGGAATGCCGAGGACGCCGCCAAAAGGCGCCCGGATTGTCCGGTCGGCGAGCGCCTCTTGCGCCTGCTCCAACTCGTATTTTGCGGTCTCGACGGCGCTTTGAGCCGTATCGACGGTCGCCTGGGCAATGGCTCTCTTGGGAAGCAGCACAAGACTACGATCAAGCGTGCGCTGGGCTTCGGTAAGTTTTGTTTTGACGATATTCACGGCGATCCTGGCCTGTGCGTCATCGAGTTTCAGGATGACATCGCCCGTTTCAACCCGTTTGCCGGCATCGAAATCGATCTCCGAGACAATTCCTGAGACTTCGGGGTAAACTGTGATCGACCGCGTTGCCAAACCGCTGCCGATAGACTGTATCCGGTCAACAGCTGCGACCTTCTTCACGGCTTCGACAATGACGGGAACATTGCGGTCTCCGCCTCGCCGGCCTCTGCGGCCTTCGCCCTGCGCCTGCTTGCCGAGTGAAATCCCCGTATACTGCATAAGCGTTTCGCGTTGATGCCAAATCCCATAACCGGCGGCGCAAAGGATAAGAATGACCAGAATTTGCTTCCAAGAAGAGATTTGTTTTTCCATTTGCGCCTCAGTCGTTTTGCATTTGCAAAACTTCTACCTTTTTCAGTCTGTTCCGCCGCTAATTCGAAATCAGGGTGCTCTCGCTTCACGCTCTTACACGCCTGTTGAGACGCTTATAGAATGGCTTACGGTTCACCCCTGCGCGAGTCTTTCCTTTGCGCCGCCAGAGTTCATTCGGCCTTGCTATAAGCAATGTTCACAGAACAATCCTAACATTCACGCAGTACAGTCATATATTTCTGCTATCGCCGATGACTTCGCTTGAATATGCAGTTATACAACTTAAACTGAAGAGATGTACCGGCCGTGAATAAGAATTCATGATTGATACAGATTTGTAATTTTCTTTCAAAGGTTTGATAAGTATTACACAGACTCCCCAGAGATAGTCTTTCAAATGCGGCGTTTTGGAATTGCGGATTTGATAAGACCCTCGAAATGACGCTGCGCTTCAGTCGGGTAAACTTGCTGCACAATGACGCATGAGCGAGGCGAATGTATTACGACCCTGACGTGTTCTTGGTCTTCAGGAGAACAGATTAACGGACGCGGGGCAGCCATTGCTCTGTCTCGTTTGCGTCAATAAAGGCTTAGATCATGATCGAATTGACACCCCCATTCAGGCCGGGAACGCTGGGCGATGCCGTGGCGCTGACAGAACTTGTCAATTTCGCAGGCGAAGGCTTGCCGCTTTATCTTTGGGACAGGCTGAAACAGCCGGGTGAAACGGCGTGGGATGTCGGGCGAAGCCGCGCCGCACGCGAGGCGGGCAGCTTCTCATACCGGAATGCTATCGTTGCCGAGATCGATGGAAAATGTGCGGCCTGCTTGATTGGTTATGCACAGCCCGACAGCCCGGAAGCGATCGACTATGAAAAGACGCCGCCCATGTTCGTTCCGCTTCAGGAGCTGGAAAATCTGGCGCCCGGCACCGGGTACGTCAACGTGCTCGCAGTCTATCCGGAGTATCGCGGCCAGGGTCTGGGCACGAAGCTTCTGCGGATTGCCGAAGAGCTTGCGTCCCAAAGCGGCAAGAGCGGGATGAGCGTGATCGTGTCGGATGCCAATCCTGGCGCACGGCGTCTTTATGAACGCTGCGGCTATGAAGTCACCGGCATGCGGCCAATGGTCAAGGAAGATTGGGAGAATGAAGGCCGCGATTGGGTGCTGCTGGCAAAGACATTGTGACAAGACCGATACCGTGAGTAAGTACACGAATCCCTATAAGAAAATTGAGCTTCGTCTGGCGGCTGATCTAAACTGATTTGATAATTATAACAGCTTGGCTATCTGGCGAGGTCCGTCTTGTGTCAGGAATGTCTTATTGCGGCACAAGGCTTA
>CAZMAC010000165.1:0-6926 GCA_964564085.1 uncultured Hyphomicrobiaceae bacterium | reverse complement strand
CTGGTCATTGACCGTGAAGGACGGGGTCTTTTCCTCCTTGAACGGCGACAGCCCGGCAAATTCACGGCCCTGGCGCTTCAGCTTCACCCGCCGCCCGGCGACATGGCTGACGGGCAGCCTGGCGCGGATTTCATCAAGCAGAGATGGCGGAAAGCGCATTCACGGGGCCTTTCTTACAGCACAGCGATTTTAAATGATTCGAAGTGTTAATAGGCGAGCGTGTTGCCGCTGTGCGGCGCGTGTGGAAAAGGTTGCTCGGAAAAAGCCCAATGCTCGGCTGGCGCTAAACCGCTTTACCGCACAGTTTTACGCTGGCGCGGCATTTATGCTCCCGGCCGATCGAGCCGCCGAAATTGATATAATCCTCGCATTGCACGGCTTGGGATTCGAGCGAGAAGCTCTTAGCGCCTTTTTTCGAGAGTTCGTCTTTTGCTTTATCGATGACGAGGCTGAGATTGCTTTCGGCAAAGCGGGTAACGGTTTTCTCGCCGAACCCGGTTGCGACTGCGTTGACGGTTTCACACATCCGGCCGGCGACGCCATCGGCCTTAAGCTGGGGAGCAGCTTTTTTCGCTTTTGATGGAGTTACGTCGACGTTTGCGCAACCAGCAAGCGCCGCGAACAGGCCCGGAATGATCAAAAAACGCAATACTCTCATTCCTTCATTTTTAAAACGAGGCTTCGAGTTCGGCAATCATTTCCGATAGCGTAACAGTACGTGCGGCCATCTCCGCATGCAGGCGCTCGACCATCTTGTCATCCAGTTTGATCACGCCCTTGGCGGCATTTTCCGGCAGGGCAAAAGCCGCGACGATTTTGCGCGCCCATTCGATCTCTTCCGGCGTCGGGCGAAAGACATCGTTGCATGGCCCGACCTGACCTGGGTGAATGAGCGTCTTGCCATCCATTCCGAGCAAACGTCCCTGTTCCAGCTCGGCGCGCAAACCCGCCTCATCGCCGATTGTATTATAGACGCCGTCGATTACATCGAGACCGAAAGCCCTGGCAGCCGCAACACAGTTGGACAGCCAGCTCATCATGCCGATACGGCCTCCTGCAAAAGACGCACGCGTTTCCTTGGCAAGGTCGTTGGTCCCCATGACCAGCGTGGTCAGCGGATAATCTCCCGGACCGACGGAGGTAATTGCGATCGCGTTCAACACGGCAAGCGGCGTTTCCATCATCGCCCAAAGCGCCTGTGTCGCCGGTGCACCTTCGTCGCGCAGCAGGGAGCGGACCGCCTCAACATCGCCCGGTGTTTGCACTTTCGGTATCAGAATGGCGTCGGCGCCAGCCTTTGCCGCCGCCTTGAGATCGTCCTGTCCCCAAGGCGTGTTAAGCCCATTGACGCGGATGATGATTTCACGCTTACCATAACCCCCGGCGGCGACTGTCGCCATCAGTTGCTCGCGGGCTTGCTCTTTCACATCGGGCGCTACGGCGTCTTCCAGATCGAGCACCAGGGCATCGGCGGGCAGCGTTTTACCTTTTTCAAGCGCGCGCGCATTGGAGCCGGGTATGTAAAGAACGCTACGGCGAGGACGAATTTTCATCGTGAGCCCCTAAAGATTGGATAAGGACGGGAGTGTCCGGTAAACTTTTTTCTAAATAGGTTAACCCAACAAGGCAAAAAAGACCCTGTGACGGAATTTACGAAATGCCCACCATTTTAAGTCTGTCTTCGCAAGTAGCGCAGGGCTATGTTGGCCATTCGGTCAATCTGTTTGCCTGGCAGAGACTTGGCATAGACGTCATCGCTCTGCCAACAATCCTTTTGTCGAATAGGCCTGATTTACCGCACTGGGCCGGAGAGCGCGTCAGGCCGGACCTTTTAGACGATATGCTCGGCGCGTTGCAGAAGAGTGGCAGCCTGAGCCGGATCGATGCGGTCTTTACCGGCTATTTGCCGAGCCCAGCCCATGTTTCTCTCGCATCGCGTCTAATTGAACGCCTGAAACGCGAGAACTGCAAGCTGATCTATTGTTGTGACCCAATCATGGGCGATGATCCGGAAGGATTATATGTCGCAGAAGAGGCCGCGCGCGCTCTGCGGGCGGAGCTTTTGCCACTCGCCGATTTTTTGACGCCCAACCGCTTCGAGCTGGAATGGTTGGCTGAAAAATCTGTCGTGACGTCGACCGACGCAATGGACGCAATTCAAAGCCTGTCGGCTTGCGTGCTTGCGACGAAAATCCCTGGTCACGATGAGGCTAGCTTCGTCAATTTGTTGGCCGATTCAACCGGGGCGCACCCGTTTTCTCTTGATATGCGTGAAAACGTTCCTCACGGGACAGGTGATCTCATTGCCGCGCTGTTCCTGGCTTATCTGTTAAAAGCTTACGATCCGGTGGGGGCTGCGCATTTGGCGACGGCCGGTGTTGCCGCTGCAATCGAGGCAAGCGAAGGCAGAGACGAGTTGGATCTGATCGGCAGCCAGGAGGACTGGGTCAATCCGGTATCCTGTCTTTATGTCGCAGGCAGTTCCGATCCGTCATGAGTTTCGTTGCGGGCGTTGATGGCTGCCGGGCCGGATGGCTTTGCGTTGTGGCGGATGCCGAAACGGGGAAGCCGGTGCGCGTTTTTCTTGCCGCTGAATTCGCCGAGATTGCCGCGATTGACGAGGTCGTGCAAATTACCGTCGATATTCCCATCGGTGTGCCGGCAAAAGCCTTACAGGGCGGACGCGGCTGCGATACCGCCCTGCGCGCCCGGCTCGGCGGCCGGCAATCCTCGGTCTTCACGGTTCCCGCCCGCGCGGCGCTTCAGGAAACGGACTACAGGCGTGCTTGCGAGGTTGCATTTGAGGCGTCCGACCCGCCGCGCATGGTCTCCAAGCAATGTTTTCATATCTTCCCCAAAATTCGTGAGGTCGATGCGCTGATGACGCCGCAAGCGCAGTCCCGCATCGTCGAATGTCACCCGGAGGGCGCCTTCTGGGCGATGAACGGTGAGGCTCCACTTACGGAGCCGAAAAAGCTGAAATCGCGCGCCTACGCGCCGGGCCTTGAGCTGCGCCGCAAGCTGCTCACGAAGGCCGGTTTCCCGGCTGAATTTTTACAGCAAAGGCCGTTTCGCGCGTCCGAGGCGGGCGAAGACGATTTCCTCGATGCCTGCGCTTGTGCCTGGACTGCCGGACGTGTTCTACGCGGAGACGCGCGGCGTTTTCCCGATGGCGACCCGATGACGGACCCTAAAGGCTTGCGCATGGAGATTTGGGCTTGAGATCCATAGGTGAATGGGGCTCGATGCTCAGCAGACGTCAACCTTTCGCCGGGTCGCTCAGATACTATTTACATAATCTGACAGTAGCCCATGTCTTTAGAACGCGATATCCGCTATGCGCGGTGAAATATAGCCTTCGAGGAGATGAAACTTGACCGAACCTTGGCCAGATATTCCCTACCTGCCGTGGAAAGAGACCTGTTCTGCGCTGCATCTTTGGTCGCAGATTATCGGCAAATACCGCCTCGCCCATACGCCGTGGGTCAATCATTCCTGGCATGCAACGCTCTACGTCACGCCGAGAGGGCTAAGCACTGGAAAGATCCCCGACCGCAGCGGAGACATCACGGTCTCTTTCGATTTCCGTGAGCATCGGCTGATCGTTGAGGCGGATAGCGGTGGGCGTGAAAGCTTTGCGTTGGAGCCGATGAGTGTTGCTGAATTTCTCAAGCGCACGAAACAGGCTGTTCAAGCCACGGGCGGCATGCCGGATATTCACGGAAAGCCGAATGAAATTCCTGACGCCGTTGCTTTTGCCAGGGATACAGACGAACGGCCTTATGACCGCGATGCTGTCGAACGCTTTCATCAGGCGCTTATTCGCATCGATCGCGTCTTCAACCATTTCCGCACGGGCTTTATCGGCAAAGTCAGCTCGGTTCATCTGTTCTGGGGAAGTTTCGATCTGGCTGTGACGCGCTTTTCCGGGCGAACGGCACCGCTTCATCCGGGAGGATTTCCGAACCTGCCGGATACGGTAACGCGCGAAGCCTATAGTCACGAGGTTTCATCTGCAGGCTTTTGGCCTGGCGGCGGCGGGATCGATGAAGCCATGTTCTATTCCTACGCCTACCCAGTGCCTGAAAATTTCAAGGACTGGCCGGTCGAACCAGCCGCCGCCGGCTGGAATGACGGGCTTGGCGAGTTTCTGCTGTCTTACGAGGCTGTTCGCACTGCTGACGATCCGGAGCAGGCGCTCTCGCGATTTCTCCAGACAACTTATGAGGCGGCGAGTGAAAAGGGGAAGTGGGACCGTTCCTCACTGGAATGCGAGTTCGGCCGTCCGCGCATTCCCAGACTTGTCGTCGATCCGGCATAGTCGTTGTGTTCAAACCCCGTTGATAGCCTTGACAGCTATCGCGAGCCGACAACTGGGGTTTCGATCCGTTACGATGGCGTTGGGTTGCCAGGCAATTGGTCTTGCCGGCTGCCAACCACGAATTTGCTGATCAGCCACCAAAGGATTGCCGCCGTGATTGCAGCGGATGCGACAAAGATGAGAACGAATGATCCCAGCTCGATCAAATTGTCGGAATTGGGGAGACGGCCCCGAAAGCCAGACCAAATGAGGAGTGATAGCACAAAAGCAATCGCGACATTGACGATCAGCGTAAACCGGAATGTGACCCATCCTGTCCGTTGAGCCCGCCGGCCTATGATAAAGCCGACGACAAGGGCGGGTATTGCGCCGAAGACATATGTAAACATCAAATGCAATGCGAAAATATTGATCTGAGGCGGGATATTCGATTTGGCGGTTGCATCAATCAGATAAGCTGCCGTGCCGTTTATAAGCGGACCGAGAACAGCCCATAGGATTGTTATTTTGGTGGTTATCTTGGCCTCACGAGGCGGCGGTATGGGAAGAGACGCCGATTTCTCCGTCATCGCTTCGACTTCTTGCTATGACTTATGATTTCGGTGCATCTTCGGCTGGGAATACGGTGCTTTGTTGTCCTGAAAATGTTTGCTCACATTCCGGGATCGGTTGGCTCTTCGGTATTTCCGCCCGTTTCGACCCAGTCTTTGAAAGCACCGAGATTATAAACTCTTTGGCAGCCCAAATCCTGATATCAGAAAACCGAGCGCGTCAACACAGTGTAAGCGCCAAGGCATAGCAGGCCTACGAAGAAGATCAGGCGAAAGCGGGCTTCTGATAAGCGTTTGCGCCAGAACTGGCCGAGATAATAGCCAAGAAGCGCGGGGATAAGGGCGCCAGCGGAAACGCCCGCCTGGCTTGCCGTCATGACGTTCTGCCCCGTCAGGGAAAGCCCGAGCGCGGCTGCCGCGACGACGAAAAAAAGGCCCATCGCTTGGACCAGCTGGTCCTTTTTTAGGCCCAGCGCCTGCAGGTAAAGAACGCTCGGCATCATGTAAGAGCCGGTCACGCCATTGATCAGCCCCGTGACGAAGCCGATAAGGGGTGTCAGCCAGATTTCGGCGCGGCCGATCGGCGGCGGGGCCGGGCGGAGCAGACCGGTGAGCGCGTATAGTGTCAGCACGATCCCGAACAGCCCGCCAATGAGCTGCTGATTGCCGGTCGCAAGCACATTCACGCCGAGCCAGGTCCCAACGCAGGCCAGCAGAAGGAGCGGCCAGAAGCGCTGAATAAGCATGATAGCGCGCCCGCCGACTAGCGCCTGCCAGACATTGCTGGCAAAGGCGGGCAGAACGATCAGCGGAATGGCCTCTCGCGGCGGCATGATATTGATTAGAAGTGCGACGGCGATTGTCGGCAGACCGACGCCGATCAAGCCTTTGATGCCCCCGGCAAAAAGAAAGATGACGCCGATCAGGGCCAGAGTTGTAAGGGATAAGTCCAAGAAACGGTCTGCCTGAGAGTGGAAAGCTGCCCGAAAAAGCAGCGGGAGCAAATGTCACTCTTTACGCCGTTTTTGAGACCGCTATCAACCATGTCAGGTCACGATGATTTCAGATTGACACGATCTCGCCGGATTCGTCTTTCAACAGAGTTTGCTTTATAGAGCTAACTGGCTCATCGCAGCGGGCATCGCCGCTTTCCGATGGGCCGTTCGTTTCACCACCTGACTCTGCGTAATGGGGCAATAAAGATGCGATTTCGGTTTCCGCTTTTCCTGATACTGGCGTTCATACCTTTCAGCGTTCACGCCCAACAGTCAGAGCCGGTGGTGTCAACCACGGACGACAATGTCCAGGTTTACGGCGATCGCTATGTCGCCGAGGGCGGCGGCCGCGCCACGATCCTGCTGTTTCATCAGGCCGGGGCCAGCCGGGCCGAATATGAGCCGATCATCCCGCGCCTGCTCAAATCCGGCTTCGATGTCGTTGCAATCGATCAGCGCTCCGGTGGCAGCCGTTTTGACGGCGAGAACAAGACGGTCCGGCGGCTGGAGCGCTCGACGGATTTTCTCGAAGCTCTGCCCGACCTCGAAGCGGCGATGAACTATGCGCGCTTCGTCAATCCGGCCAATCCGATCATTGCCTGGGGATCGAGCTACTCGGCCTCTCTGGCCTTTTTGCTGGCCGCCAAACATCCGGACAAGATCGCCGCTGTGATGGCCTTTTCGCCGGGCGAATATTTTCCCGACAAATCGCTGGTTCGCACTGCGGCCTCGAAAGTGAGCGTGCCGATTTTTGCCACATCATCGCCTAAGGCAAACGAAGTTGAGGCCGCCAAGGCCATTCTCGCCGCCTCTCCGTCTCAGCTGAAAATGCAATATGTTCCCGAAGCCGGTGTGCACGGCGCCTCAATCCTGCGAACGGACGCCAACCCGCAAGGCGCGGACGCAGCTTGGTCCGCCGTGAACGATTTCCTGAACAAACTCGTTAGGGCGGGTGCTGGGTAAGCGCCCGCCGTGTCACGCCTTACGCAGCCACTTCGCGCGACTTGATCAGCTGCCGGTTGATAACCGTCTCGGCGATTTGCACCGTGTTGAGCGCTG
>CAZMAC010000164.1:4321-7016 GCA_964564085.1 uncultured Hyphomicrobiaceae bacterium | reverse complement strand
CATGGCGGAGTTTGCAGGCCGTAATTCGGTCCCGTAAACTCTGACGTTTCATCCAATAAATGGTGGGCCCGGAGGGACTCGAACCCCCAACCAGACGGTTATGAGCCGTCGGCTCTAACCAATTGAGCTACGGGCCCCACGCACACCCCTTTAGATCACGATGATTTCCGGTGAAGTCAATTCAAAATCATGGATTGTGGTCAAGTCTAGAGCGGCGGGTCTCTAATCGGAATTGGCCATGCGGCTCTATCTATTTGTTTTTGCATCGGTTTTATCCGAAAACCGCTACGTATCCCCGCCTTCGCGGGGGCATGCTTTTTGGTCCGATGCTCTAATCATTTGAAGCGGGATTATTGAGAGCAAAATCGGGGCCAATCTCCGACCCAATCGTTTGTTGTGCCCCGTCCGGCAGAGCTTCGCCCTCATCACATGGCGTCATGTCGACATAAAGCAGGCGGGCTTCGGCGGCGGGGCCGCGCCGGGCGCTGAATGCAGCGATCTGTACGACCCGCAACTGTCCGAACACCGAGGTGGTAATCACGTCCCCACATTTGACGGCGAAAGCGGGCTTGACGACACGCTCCCGGTTGACGCGGAATTTGCCTTTTGCAATGAGCTGGGTGGCCAGGGACCGCGTCTTTACAATTCTGGCATGCCACAGCCATTTATCGAGACGTTGCGTTTCTGCGATAGCCCCATGATCCGGCATGTGCTCAGGCTTGGTCCTGTGTCTCGCGCGCCATTTTCTCTTTCAGCTCCAGGAGCGCCGCAAATGGCGAGTCCTTGTCGGGCGTTGCATCATTTGAGCGCTTGCCGGATGGTGAGGCTGTCTTCATCTTAGGATGCGTCCGGGCCTTGTTGTCCTTGCGGTGATCCGGCCGACGGCGCTCCTGGCCGCGATTGCGCTCAGTATGACGCTCCTGACCGGATCGCGGCCGCCGATTGGTCGCAGAGGGTGCATCCATCGCCGCCGATGCACCTGTTTCAGCCTGGGCGGCAGGCGCGCCGGCCTCTCTGCCATTGCGCTGCGCATGATGCTGAGTCCGGCCGGACTTGCGCGCATGCGGATGATGGCCGTCATTGTGCAGCCGGCGGCGGGGACGCCAGATTTCTTCGAATTCGGGCTCCACTGCTGCGTCGGCCTCGTTTGTCTCAGCTCCGGACTTGTCCGCGCCATCGACCGGCATATCCTGCGTACTGCTGGCTCGTAGCACCGCATCGGCGGTCGCGTCATCTGAACCAGACTGCACCTCTGGCGCAGCCGGTGCTACAGGTGCCTCTGTCGCAGGCGAAGTCTCGCTTCCTGCTTCAACGCTGGAAGATGCAATCTCTGCGCCGACAGGGCTGTCCGATTTTGCCTCAGCGGCTGCCTCGCTGTCGGGCGCGGTCTCCGCTGCTGGCTGCTCGGATTGGGCCGAACCATTTTCATGATCTGCAGACGCTGTTGCGTCATCCGTTGCGGGAGCTGCCTCCTCGGATGTGTTCGCAGACACAGCCTCGGCAACCTCCGGCTTTTTTTCGACGGGGCGGCGTTCTTTGCGAAAGCCGAGCGCGAACAGTACGTTGCCCATCTCCTCAGAGGAGCAGCCGATGATGGAGAGCATCTCCGGCTGGATCTTAAAGCCGCCCCGTCCAACCGCACCAGCGGGCGGCTCGGGACGCTCTTGCGTCGGCTTCCAGCTCGTCAGCGGACGGATTTGATCGGCGAGCCGCTCCAGCATATCGATACGGATGGCGCGCGAGCCGCAGACCTGAAATCCGGCGGCGCCGTAAAACGCTTCCGATACAGCTTTATCGACCGGAACGGAGGTGAGACCCTGACGCGGCGGCTCCGGCAGATTTGCCGCCTCAATGCCAGCGGCCCCGCCCTGTTTCAAAGCCCACAGAAGGAGGAGCAAATCGGCGGCAGCCGGTTTCAGCAGCAAAGGGAAATAAATATTGTACGCGCCAAAGCGGACACCATATTTGCGCAATTCTGCCCGCGCTTCCTGACCGAGCGAACGGATTTCTTCCGCCACGCTTTCGCGCCGCAAAATACCGAAATTTTCGATCAGCCGGAACGCGATGCCTCTTGCCAGCCCCGTCAGATCGTCAGCCTTCGACAAATCGACAAGCGGTTTGAGGCGCAGCTCTATGATGCTGGCTAGCCATGTTTCGACCCGCTTAACGATGCGCTCCTTATCCGGCGCCGGCAGATGCTCATCCGCGATCAGCGTAAAGCCGGGACGCAGCGGATCTTCGCTGGCTTCGAGCTGTCCGATGTCCTGCCCGTCCCAGCTGATGACGCCATTGCGCTCAAGATTAAAGGCTTGATCCTTTGCATCGCATAGACGGCCTGCACGGTCCGTCAGTTCGACGGCCAGCACCTTGGCGGCGGCATGGCGGGCGGCTTTCCCATGCACGCCCGCGGCCGCTGTGTCCGGGGTAAAGCGAAAACCCTCCAGCTTGCCGACATAATGCTTCTCGACAAAGATTTGTCCGCTATTCTCGATGTCGGCATAGAGCGTGTTCTTGTCCCGCATGCTTTTCATCAGCACCGATGTACGGCGATCGACAAAGCGTTGCGTTAAAAGCTCGTGAAGCGCATCGGACAGAGTGTCCTCAATCGCCCGGGTCCGCTCGCGCCAGTGATCCGCATCGGCGAGCCAGCCCGCGCGGTTGGAAACGAAGGTCCAGGTGCGGATATGGGCGATGC
>CAZMAC010000164.1:0-4311 GCA_964564085.1 uncultured Hyphomicrobiaceae bacterium | reverse complement strand
GGCGATGCGGTTCGAGAGCGTGTCGAGATCGCCATCGGTGCGGTCGGCAAGCGCCACCTGGCTGGCGAACCAGTCTTCCGGAATCACGCCTTCATCGCTCATCAGATGTTTGTAAAGATTGCCTGCAAGCTCGGCATGGCTGGCCGTCGAGATCTTGCGGTAGTCGGGAACCTGGCAGATCTCCCAGAGCCGCTTCACGGCCGCCGGCCCGCCAGCCAGCTTGGCGATCGCCGGATCAGCGCTCAATATATCGAGCACTAAGACATCGTCTGCGGCACGGGCGCGGGCCAGATGCGGCAGGGACGGCATCTTGCGCAGGCTTTCCTTCAGCCGGTCGAGCGACGCAAATTCCAGCGAGGCGTTGCGCCATTGCAGGATCCTCACCGGCTCGAATTCGTGATTTTCCAGGCGGTTGATCAGCTCCGGGGTGAAGGGCTCGACATCGCCGGTCACGCCAAAGGTCCCGTCATTCACATGCCGGCCGGCGCGGCCCGCAATCTGGCCGAGCTCGGCGGGCGATAGATCGCGGTGATTTTGCCCGTCAAATTTGCGGGTTGCGGCGAAGGCGACATGATCGAGATCGAGATTGAGCCCCATGCCGATGGCGTCGGTCGCCACCAGGAAATCCACATCGCCCGATTGATAAAGCTCAACCTGCGCATTGCGCGTACGCGGGCTCAGCGCACCCAGAACGACGGCCGCCCCGCCGCGCTGACGCCGGATCAGCTCGGCAACCGCGTAAACGTCGTTGACGGAAAAGGCGACGATCGCGGAGCGGCGCGGCAGGCGCGTAATTTTTTTCTGTCCGGAAAAGGTGAGCTTTGAGAAGCGGTGCCGGGTGATGAAATTGGCGCCCGGCAGAAGGTCGCGGATCACGCTCTCCATGGTCGCCGCCCCAAGCAGAAGCGTTTCGCTTTGCCCCCGCGCCGTCAGCAGGCGTTCGGTAAAGACATGGCCGCGTTCGGGGTCGGCCGCGAGCTGGATCTCGTCGATGGCCAGAAAATCGACATCGATTTCGCGCGGCATGGCCTCCACCGTGCAGACCCAATAGCGCGGATGTTCCGGCTTGATCTTTTCCTCGCCCGTGATCAGCGCAACATTTGCCTCGCCCGCGCGCGCCGCGACCTTGTCATAGACTTCCCGCGCAAGCAGGCGCAGCGGCAGACCGATCAGCCCGCTTTCATGTCCGAGCATTCGCTCAATGGCCAGATGCGTTTTGCCTGTATTGGTCGGTCCCAGAACCGCGATCACGGAATGACCCGGAGCCGTCCGTCGCAAAGCGGGAGCGGAGGCGATGTCTGTCATTACGGCGAACCCCTAAATGTCGAGCGCTCATCGGCAAAATGCGCGCAACCCCAGATTGTTTTTCCGGTATAGAACACAGCTCAAGCCCGTTTGACCAGTCCGGAAATTCCATCCTGGAAAACCAATCCGGCAAATGCCAGGCTTAAATATCTTGTTTTGCAGTAAAGTCTGGAAAAGATCATGAACAAGCCATGTACGAATCAGTGAAACATATCTATTCGCTGTTTGTTCAGGTTGGAACGAAAATGATTGCCTATAACGCCGATATCACGCACCGTCCGGCCTTTCCACCCGGAATTTCGAAGCCGTCATTGAGGCATTCCCGACAGGGGTTGGAATGTAAATATAATAGGGAACATACAGATCGGCTTTCCTCAGCGGGATCATCCAGATTTCGATACCTTCATTCTGAGCGGCGTATCTGTTTTCGTCATCATCGCGCTTATGTCCCGCGATCGGAACAAATTTCACCTTGCAAATATGCGCCCTGCCCTTGTAGCCAAAATTCGTATCCACACGCTGCGTCTTCTTGAAAGTCAGCTGAAGATCGTAACGGGCTTTGCCATCGAAGATCGGCAAGCGGCGCGTGCAGACTTCTTTTGCGCCTTTATTGCTTTTGACATTTGTCAGCATAACAACCGCGCTTAACGGATCGATAACATTGCGCATATGTTTGCGCGTGACCGGAATGCGCCTGGATGACCGCTTTTGCGGGGGATTGACGGCGATTTGCTTGACGTTGTTGTTGGCGAATGTGACGTCAATCGTCTCGCCCTTATCGCTGGTGCGATAACCGAAACTATAGGAATAAGGCCGAGGCTGGTCAGCCAAAACGCGCCCGGCGGAACTCGTATCGCCCTTCCAGTCGAACAAAATTCCAGCAAGCACACTGATCCTGGCGCGGGCCTTTATGCTGTACTGATTCTTTTTCATGCGCGAAGCCAGCTTGAAGCTGCCAATGCCGATCCCATTGAAATTGATGCTGTAATTCGCGGAGATCTTCTGGTTCTGGGCGGAGGCAGGGGCTTGAGAACCGAAAAGAGCGGTGACGCAGAACGCCAAACTGAAAACGAAAGCAAGGCGCGAGGCCTTTTCAGCAACTACGCTGACAATAAACATGTCTTAGGTTCCTGACCGACCATTCAACTGACCGGCCCGCACACAGCCCGGCAGCGGCGGCACCGGATATCGGAAGGCGAAAGCTGGGATATCCCAGTCAACGTTCCAAAGGCCATCTATCAAAGGCAATATTTTTTAAATTCGTCAATTGTATGTTTCACTGCCTCGCGGAATGGATTTTGGCCGGTTATTATTAAGAATTTGGTTTAGAAACCGTAACGTCTTTAAGCAGCACGGATGCGGGTCAGGAATTCGGCGATATGGCTCTTGAGCGCATTGGCGTCATGGCCAAGCTTGGCCCGCTGCACTCACCACATTATCGGCCGCGCGGCCCGTTGTGGCGGCCGCTTTATCGACATCCTTGATGCTGGCGCCGACATCATCGGCACTCTGCGCGGCAGCCTGGGTGCTCTGGGCGATCTCACTCGTCGCGGATTTCCTGTGTCGCCTTCGCCGTCTCGGACGCAAGCGATTTGACCTCGGATGCCACAATGGCAAAGCCCTTGCCCGCTTCTCCGGCGCGCGCCGCGTCAATAGTTGCGTCGAGCGCAAGAAGATTTGTCAAAGATGTTGAAGGCTTACCGCGATGATCGAGGGGCTCGTTGTAATAACGCTCCGCTCTTGGAACGAGCCCGCGATGCTCCTTCCGGCAAGCCTGGGGCAGTGGATTTAGGGCGGTCTGCAAACGCTTTATCTCTTTCGCATTTGGACCTGGCTTGACGAATGCGGCCGGCCTTATTATACACAGTGCCAACCTTGGCTGGCGCGCTGCGACGGCCTTTTATTTCTTAAAGCAATATGTTTATTTTGTGCTCCCTTGCTGACGGGATTTTAATGAGTGCACTCAGATGAGCGCTTTAAAGAGTTGGAGATCGCCATGTCGCGCAAGTGCGAGCTTACGGGCAAGAATGCCCAAGTCGGCCACCTTGTCTCTCACTCGCAGATCAAGACCAAGCGGCGTTTTGAGCCAAATCTCTGCGATGTGACCCTGCTCAGCGACACGCTGAAGAAAGGGGTGCGGATGCGCATCAGCGCTCATGCCCTGCGGTCGGTGGAACATCGCGGCGGGCTTGATGCGTTTTTGGTGAAAGCAAAAAATGAAGAGCTTTCGGACCGCATGCTGAAGCGGAAGCGCGAGATTCAGAAAGCGGGCAAAGCCGTGCCTGCCGAGGCTGAAGTAGCCGCAAGCTGAGCCGAGCCAGCCTTCACCAACAAAACCTCACTCAAAACGCTTAATCGGTCTTCAAGGCAAATTGAGCCAGAAGCGTTTTCTGGAAGAAATTGAAATTGTCGTCCGAAATCAGCGTGATGCGCGTTTCACCCTCGGCTGTCTTGTGCACAGCCATCCCCTCGAAATTATCGATCAGAAGCCTCTGATCCGCATCGAGAATGATGCTGCCTTTCAGATGCGCGCCCGGTTTGATCTCACTGGCAGGGATCAACCGCAACCTTATATCGAGCTTGAACGATGAGCGGATAAAGCTGCGCTCCAGCACGAGCAGGCTGCCATCCTCAAGGCTTTCGAGCGCGGTCACATCGAATTCACCCGTCCGCTTCAGAAACAGTGGATAGGACTTGCCCTCGCGCACCATCGCGCCGGTATGATCGCCGGATTTGGTCAGCTTGCGTTCTGCGAAAAGGATGAGCGCGCCTTTATTCGGCCCGCCGCGCAGGATCGTGACGCCTTCCAGCCCGCGATTGGACGATGAGAACTGCTTGAGCTGGCGCGGCATGCCGCCACGCCGGATCGGTCCGCGTAATGCGCCGTCTTTGAATTCATATGCGTCGAGACGGTGAAACCGTTCAAATCCAATAAAATAGCGCCCCTCAAATTTGCCGCCATCGAGCGAGACAAGCGACTCCGCGTCACGATGCGACGAATTTTGC